>NZ_JAZVJO010000352.1:0-6451 GCF_059453735.1 Peribacillus sp.
ATATAGAAAAACAAGCTCAGGCTGGCTTTCGCCATTTCTGAGCTTGTTTTTCTATAAATGCATGTAATTTTGGCTGCCCTTTTGGAAGTTGATTTACGTAATGCCTTCGGATTCCATCTAAAAGAGCATGGAAGGAGAGCATCGGTGCTGTTGATAGTGAAATTCATGTGGCTGGACCAATGTCAAAATAAAAAGGGTAATGTATTTTGGAATTCATAAGTAGCAAGTCCCCCAGGAACTCCTCCGATTGGAATCATGGCTTGGGCTAAGAAAATATTGAAAATCCCTAGCTGGTCGAGTAGAAACAGGATACTGCCGACATGGCTGAAAAAAGTGGGAGAGCCATTGTGAGAAAAAAGTTGGCCAGCAATACCATTTAAACAATCCCCAAAATCGGTTCCCATGAGCACTCCCGATTGAAAATAGTCGGTCGTTTGGATAATAGAATGCTTTTTCTTACAAATACAGCTAATTTCCCTGTTTCAATCACAATGATGATCCCACCAAGGTAGTAGAAGCGGTGTGAGGAAAATATAAGGGATGGTGTCAAAGAAGATGGCAAAAAAGAGAAGCGGGATAGAATTCTCCGTTTAAGAGCAGCCCCTGTCCCTAGTACGAGTGCGAGTAAAAATGCCAGACTACTATGCTTAAAACAGTCAATATGGTATAACGGGTACCAATAATAGGTGCACTATACATATTTACACCTTTTCGGTCCGAACCAAATAGAAAATCAGCATCGGGAGCGAATATCGGATTTTGAAAGGTTAATTATACTTAAATATTTTAAATGTTGGAATAACTAAATAGGATTGTGTTGTCCAGCGTATTGGGAAGTAATTATAGAGGAAACATGATATAATACGGGGAAAACTGTTAAAGGCAGGAATACTATGTGGACGAAAACAATCAGGGTTCAACCGCCTTATGATTTCGATTTAGTAGTAGAGCGTTTGGCGCTCGATCCCCTTCATGTAATCAACAGAGAAGAACGGACTGTAAAGGTTCCGTTATATATAAAAAAAAAGCCAGTAGTTTTAACCGTGAAAGCTGAAGGAAGTACGGATGACCCTATATTTACGATCAGCGGGAACACAGAGGAGCAAATGGAACAAGGATTGAACCGAGTAAAAAAGGTCTTTCATTTCCATCAGCCGCTGCAGGACATTTCGACCCATTTTGAAAATACGGATTTAAAGGGGTTATTTACAGACCATCGCGGCACTCCGATTGTACTTGACTTTGATTACTACAGCTGTCTCGTAAAGTGCATCGTCCATCAGCAGCTAAATTTGGCCTTTGCACATACCTTGACTGAACGCTATGTGAAAACTTTCGGCTTTGAGCTCGATGGAGCCTGGTTTTATCCATCACCAGAAACAGCAGCAAATCTGACTGTTGAAGAGCTGCGAGGCATTCAGTTCAGTGGACGAAAAGCAGAATATGTTATTGGGCTATCTCAGGAAATCATGGCGGGCCGTCTTGATCTGGAACAGCTTGCGCAGAAATCGGATCAAGAAATTATCGAGACATTGATAAAGATTCGCGGCATCGGAAAATGGACTGCAGAAAACTTTTTATTGTTTGGAGTCGGCCGTCCAAATCTGTTTCCTAAAGCAGATATCGGGATTCAAAACGCAATAAAGCAGTTGTTTGGACTGCCGCAAAAACCAACACAGGAGGAAATGGAGAAATACAGTGTAAGCTGGTCTCCATACCTAAGTTATGCGTCTCTTTATTTATGGAGAAGCATTGAAAAACGGAGTGATAAGAAATGACAAATTCAGAAGACATCAAACTCGAACTGGGACAAACATTTCCAGTAACGATAAAACGCCTGGGCATTAATGGTGAAGGCGTAGGCTTTTTTAAAAAGAGCGTGGTTTTCGTACCTGGCGCACTTCCAGGCGAGGAAGTGGTTGTAGAAGCAACCAAGCTTCATCCGAAATTCACAGAAGCTAAAATTAAAAATATTCGAAAAGAATCTGTTCACCGGGTCTCAGCGCCTTGCCCAATATATGAGCAGTGCGGAGGGTGTCAGCTTCAGCATTTAGACTACAGCCAACAGCTTGTTGAAAAGCGTGATCTTGTTCTGCAAGCAATGGAACGTCACTCAAGCCGTACAGCTGACCAAGTCGAAATCCGTCCGACCATCGGTATGGAAGATCCTTGGAATTACCGGAATAAAAGTCAATATCAAGTAGGATTCCGCGATGGAAACATCATCGCCGGCCTATACGGAATAAATTCTCATAACCTAATCGATATCCCGAACTGTTTGGTGCAGCATAAAGCCAGCAATAAAGTGACACGAATCATTAAAAAAATTCTTAAAAATGAAGGCATTTCGATTTATAATGAAAAAACGAAAAAAGGTGCTGTCCGCACAGTGATCACTCGTGTCGGTTTCGAAAGCAGAGAAGTACAAGTGGTCTTCGTTACCAGCACATCAGAATTACCGAAAAAGGATCGAATCATTGAATTAATTCATGGACAGCTTCCAGAGGTTAAATCGATTGTCCAAAATATAAACAACGAAGATACGTCACTTATCTTTGGTAAGGAAACGATTCACCTAGCTGGAGAACAGGTGATTAATGAAACACTTGGTGACCTTTCTTATGAGTTATCAGCTCGTACCTTCTTCCAGCTCAACCCAATCCAAACGGTTAAGCTTTACGACGAAGTGAAAAAGGCGTCAGCACTCACTGGAACGGAAAAAGTGGTTGATGCCTATTGCGGCGTTGGAAGCATTGGTCTTTGGCTATCAGAAGATGCAGAAGAAGTCCGCGGCATGGACACGATTGAAGATTCGATTGAAGATGCCAAAGAAAATGCGATTCGTCACGATCGCGCAAACATCTCATTCGAAGTCGGCAAAGCAGAAGAAGTCCTGCCACGCTGGATTGAAGATGGCTTTGAAGCAGACGTGATTGTTGTCGATCCACCACGCACAGGCTGCGATGATGGCTTGCTAAAAACCATCCTAAAAGCAAAACCAAAGAAAATAGTTTACGTATCCTGCAATCCATCAACACTCGCCAAGGATATTAATATTTTGAACAAGTTTTATCAAGTAGAGTACATGCAGCCTGTAGATATGTTCCCGCAGACTTCTCATGTTGAAGTGGTTACGAAATTAACATTGAAATAAAGTAAATAATTAAAGCACCAAATTCAGTCAGACTGAATTTGGTGCTTTTTCTGATTAATAAATGCAGCAGGTAGTACTTCCGATAGGAGCTGTTACTGTCTTGGTTTCTGATTAACCCAAATCATTGTAAGGAGAATTTAACAACAGCCCACTTTTCTATGCGCAATGCATCCATTAATTCTGGTCCTGCATTTAAATTACTGCTGACGATTCGTTTAGGTGATAGCGTCAAAAAGAGATAATGAAATCATTATCACTTTTTAAATATCCAGTTAATTAATTTTTTCCCTTGTTGAAGAGAAAGTTGATTCGAATTTATTTCCTTAAGAATAGAACGCCAAGAGGAAATTAAGAGTATCTCAATTGGAAGTTCTTGATCTTCTTTAATCAAATTAGATAGAAATTCCCCTATTTTATCTGTCTTCTCATAGGGTAATTCTTCGCTGATTAACTTACAAATGTTAAATTTCACAGCGGAGTCTAAACCAGTGATTAGCGCAGCTTTTACAGCTTCTTCTGGTTCAGCAAATAAAGAAGCGGCTCCCTCCATTCTATCAATTACTCGTTGTTCCATATCCGTTCTTATTACTTCATAAAGGTTAGATTTTGAACCAAAATGATGATAGACTGCGCCAGTAGTCATTTTAGCCTTCTTTGCCAATTCAGTAATATTAACCTCTTTGTAACCTTTCAGACTAAATTCTTCTAGTGCAACTTTGATTAATGTATCTTTACTTGTTCCTGGTATTGGTATCCATTCTTTCATAAAATTTATTTTAACACATTGACATAATTTAGTAAAAGAACTATGCTATACATAATCATCTTATGCCTTACATAATTGAATTACGTAATTATTTAAGGGGGAATAGGGTATGAAATTAGTGTTTTTATATCATCCAGTAAAAAATTTGAAAGAGTCTCTTGCCTTTTATCGTGATACTCTTGGTTTTGAGGAAGCGTGGAGGGAAGGAGAGCACACAGTTGCTTTAAGTTTGCCTAATTCTGATATCAGATTAATGATTGAGGATGATGAACAAGAATTGTCAGCCGGCGGAATATTTTTGGTGGATAGTGTTGACAGCTTTTTTAAAGAAAATAAAGAGGTATTGGAATTTGTAAAAGAACCTATCGATATACCGCCAGGCCGGTATGCTATTTATAAAGATAACTCGGGTAATCTTTTAAGAATTCTTGACTTTACTAAAGAGAAGTAAAATTTGATATAAAAGTTAAAAGAACCTTTAGTAGGGTTCTTTTTTTTCTTATAATTCTTGGTTGACCTTCAGCATAGAAAACACATAGATTATATTGCTATGTTAAAGTAAAATCGCGGTTATGTTTATTTAGGAGGATGGAGATGTTAAAACGAAGATATGGAAATCGTTCGGAATGGAAACGTGTAACTGATAGAGAGTACGTACAATCATTTATTGATACAGAAATATTCAAGGGTTATGTTACTTTACTAAAAATAAATAAAGTTACTGCGCCATTAAATGTAGAATATGGAGACGAGAAAATTTGTATTGTTGATGATGATTTTATATGGGTTCAACATTTTCCAATAGGTAAACAACATTCATTAACCACTATGTTTAACGCTAAAGGTAAGATAGTACAATGGTATATTGATATCTGCCATAAGACTGGGTTTGAAAATAACATTCCATGGTTAGATGACTTATTTTTAGATATTGTTATCTTACCTAAGGGAGATATGATTCTGTTAGACGAAGATGAACTTGAAGAAGCCCTTATTACTGGTACTATTACCGAGGAGTTATATAATTTGGCGTGGGAAGAAACGAATAAGTTAGTAGAATTAATTCAGAATAGAAAATTTGGTTTAGTTGAATTGGCAGAGATTCATAAAAAGTCTCTAATAAAGAAATTAATCTTCTAGAATCGTCTCTGATAGTTTTCAACATGAAACACCTTTCACGAGACAGCGTTGATCGTTTGTTTTAATTCAATGATAAGTGTGTAGTTAGTGAGATGAAAAAGAAGAAAGATATCGGGTTTTGTACTTACATTGTGTACGGATTGGTTTTATACGGTACCTTTGTATTTAGTTCTCTAATAGGATAAGCTATACTTTATTATAGTGAAGTGAAAACTGGATAGATTCTTTAAAATTTTTTGTGAAATGGAGAAAACAAATGAATGAAAAAACAAAACAAAAATCAAAATTACTGAAGGTATCTTCAAAAGTATTATTAATTATTATCGGCGCCATGATCACAGCTTATGGATTAGAAGCGGTCTTAATCCCAAATAACGTATCAGATGGCGGTGTGACAGGGTTAAGTATTGTAGGTTCAGAACTATTTGGATTACCGTTAGCACTTCTAATTGGAGTCATTAATATCCCTTTTGTTTGGTTAGGGTATAAGCAAATTGGTAAAAGTTTTGCTATTTATTCCGTTATTGGTATTGCTTCATTAGCAGTTGGTACGATTGTTATGCATCATGTTCCAACGATTATTGAAGGTGATACATTGTTAATTACCGTTGTCGGAGGTATTATCATCGGATTTGGTATGGGGTTAGCATTGCGTAATGGCGGTGCGTTAGATGGGATTGATATGTTAGCTGTATTACTTTCAAGAAAATTACCTTTTGGAACCAGTGATTTAATATTATTTTTAAATATGTTTGTATTTATTGTTGTTTCAACCGTGTTCGGGCTTCAAGGGGCTATTCTTTCTGCAATTGCCTACTTTATTGCTTCTAAGGTCATACATATTGTCGAAGAAGGTTTGAGCGGTTCTAAAACCTTTAAAATTATTACCAAACAACCTGAGTTGATGGTAGAAACAATCCGCGATCGGTTAGGGCGTGGAGCTACCTACAATGATGCTTATGGCGGGTATTCAAATGAACAATTTAAAGAGATTACTTGTATTATTAACCGTCTGGAAGAAAGTAAAATTAAAGAAATTATTAACGAGATTGACCCAAACGCTTTTGTTACGGTATATGACGTAGCAGAAGTTAAAGGCGGTAGTTTTAAGAAGAAGGATATTCACTAAAAAATATAGGACGGTACTCTTACTAGGAGTGCCGTCTTTTTAAAAATTAGGGGGAAATGAATATGGAAATAGGATTAACAACATTTGTGGAGACAACTCCGGATGTGAAGACTGGTAAGGTAATCAGTCATGCAGAGCGTATACGAGAAGTCGTGGAGGAAATTGTGTTAGCAGACGAGGTCGGGTTGGACGTCTATGGGGTCGGCGAGCATCATCGGAGGGATTACGCAGCCTCATCACCAGCGGTTGTTTTGGCCGCAGC
>NZ_JAZVJO010000353.1:0-3269 GCF_059453735.1 Peribacillus sp.
GGACCTGCTCCAGAACCAAACCTAACAGTACTTTGGTCCCCTCAACTTCCTGAAGAGTTTAAAAAGTATTGTGCCAGCATGTCTATTAAAACAAGTTCCATTCAATATGAAAATGATGATTTAATGCGGTTGGAATATGGCGATGACTATGGAATTGCTTGTTGTGTATCTGCTATGAAAATTGGGAAGCAAATGCAGTTCTTCGGAGCACGTGCCAATCTTGCCAAAGCCTTGTTATATGCGATAAACGGTGGTGTTGATGAAAAACTGAAAGTCCAGGCTGGACCGAGAACGGCCCCGATTACAAGCGATTATTTAGACTATGATGAAGTCATGGAACGGTACACACTCATGATGGATTGGCTCGCTGGATTGTATATCAATACCTTAAACGTGATTCATTATATGCACGATAAATATAGCTACGAGCGCATTGAAATGGCTTTGCATGATACTGAAATCGTCCGAACAATGGCTACCGGAATAGCAGGACTCAGTGTTGTAGCTGACTCTTTAAGCGCGATTAAATTTGCCAAAGTAAAGGTCATTCGCGATGAAAATGGCATTGCTGTTGATTACGTTGTAGAAGGCGACTTCCCGAAATACGGAAATAATGATGACCGCGTCGATCAACTGGCCGTTAATTTGGTTGAGACCTTTATGTCCATGCTCAAAAAACATGTCACATACCGGCAATCTGTTCACACTCTATCTATCCTGACCATTACATCTAATGTTGTTTATGGGAAAAAGACTGGGAATACACCGGATGGCCGACGTGAGGGAGAACCGTTTGCACCTGGAGCAAATCCAATGCATGGCCGGGATACCAAGGGAGCATTAGCTTCACTAGCTTCAGTAGCCAAACTTCCTTATCATCATGCACTAGATGGAATTTCTAATACATTCTCGATGGTACCAAAAGCACTTGGTAAAGAGGAAGATGTTCAAAATGGCAATCTTGCTGCAATATTGGATGGATATATCATGAAAAAAGGACATCATTTAAACATTAACGTATTCAACCGTGAAACGCTGCTTGATGCGATGGATCACCCAGAGTTATATCCACAATTAACAATTCGTGTATCTGGTTACGCTGTAAACTTTATTAAACTAACGAGAGAACAACAAATTGATGTAATCAATCGTACATTCCATGAAAACCTTTAATTAAACTAACAAACGCCCCCACCCCCATGGAGGCGGTGAGAGGGCTGAAAGCAATGATTGGAAATATACATTCTGTTGAAACATGCGGCACCGTGGATGGTCCCGGTATCCGGTACATTATTTTTACACAGGGCTGTTTACTTCGCTGTCAGTATTGTCATAATCCTGATACATGGAGCATCGGTTCTGGTAAAGATATTACCGTAGAAGAAGTCATTAAGGATTTAAAAGAATACCTTCCGTTTATTCGTGCTTCGAACGGTGGAATTACGGTTAGTGGAGGCGAACCACTGCTTCATTTACCCTTTGTTACTGAATTATTTAAAGAATGCAGAAAATTAGGTATCCATACGGCACTTGATTCCTCTGGAGGATGTTTTTCAGAAACACCGTTCTTTATAAGAGGACTTGATGAATTGCTGAAATACACCGACCTCGTTCTTTTGGATATTAAACATATTAATGATCAGAAGCACCGTAAGCTGACAGGTAAACCGAATTCCCATATTCTTCGGTTTGCTCACTACCTGGATGAAAAGAACATTCCTGTTTGGATTCGCCATGTTCTCGTTCCTGGCATTACCGACTCTAAGGAGGATTTAACCGATCTTGGACAGTTTATCCGTACACTAAGCAATGTAGAAAAAGTAGAGATTCTTCCATATCATAAGCTTGGTGTTTACAAGTGGAATGTCTTAGGTCTTACTTATCCGCTTGAGGATATACAGCCGCCTTCAGAAGAGGCTGTACAAAATGCTTATCAACTGTTGAACGTTCAGAACTAAATGTAAGGCCGCACAACTAGATTGTGCGGCCTTATTTATATATTTCCCGAGATGAGGGTTAAGCTGATACACTAATTCCGTCAGCGAAGGCTAGATTAATACCTTCTTAATAGCATAGTTAAGAAGATTTGGCAGGACTTCAAAGGAAAATGGCAATTCTAGACGTTCCGTTCGTTTATGAGCATCTTTACCATAGGGTCCAATATTCAAGCTTGGAATATCCAGTGCTGCGATGGTTTCTAAAGGCAAATGATATCTTGTTCCATACAAGGGCAGCTCTTTTGCTAACGTTGGAATTACGTTTTCTGAATCCTGCAGACGACAATAACTTACATCAGATAGACCCATGAAGTATTTCTGAAGTTTCATCTCTACTCCAATACCTTCAGCCTTTTTTTGAATATCTTTTGCTAACTGTTTAATGTTTACATCTTTTTGTTTATCTTCTGTCAATGAGACATTCGGATAATAGGGTGGAGAAAGCATAATTAAATAAAATGGTGCCAAATCCGGAAAGTAATCACTTATTTTTTTCGCAAGAGAAATCGTCAATTCTCGGTAATCGTCCACACCTTTATTCATGATGATCGTTAACAGTGCCTGTTCAAATGACTCTCCAAACCGTTGTTTTCCAAGATCGTATAACATCGAATAAGTAAATACTTTCGGTATAGCTTCTTTAATGCGTGGTTTATATTCTAAGATACCGCTAGAAATACATACTTTTTCCATACGTTCGATTAGTTCGGAAGCTGTTTGCTCTGCCAGCTTTTTCATTTTGATTATCACATCTTCAGGAGTCTGCTTAATGGTAAAAATATTATAGAGTGCATATGCATGTGTGGGTGTCTGTACATTATATTGCTCCTTAAGATCTTCAATCTTGAGACAAATGGGCAAAGGACACGAAATATCACTTTCCCTTTCAAGAAAAACCTCTGCTAACTCCATATTTGAAGTAAATTCGGCTGCCATCCATGCAGCATTCACACCTGCAAACGGCTCGCCAACATGCGTTTCCTTTCCTACGCAAAATACGAGTGGCAGCATCTTCCCTGCTGAACCATGGTAAATGTATTTCGAGTCATCACCTGGAAAACTCTCGAAGGATGGTTCTGTACATAGACATAAAGTATATTCGAGGTTATATTTCTTTTTTAACTTTGTTAACAAAGTCTTCTGGGTATGCGATTGATGCGGTTGCTACATATGGGATTCCATGGGCAGCCATAATCATTGGCATATCTTTTTTAGGTTTGTCTTCTCCGAAACTTGCAACCCCGCTTGGTGAAGTTGTTGTTGTTGCACCGA
>NZ_JAZVJO010000354.1:0-22004 GCF_059453735.1 Peribacillus sp.
CGATGATTTAAATGTTATTCCCCTATTTGACTGTCTGCTCCCCCGCAGGCAGTTTTTTTATTGGGAATAGGTGAGTTTCCATAGGGTAATTCATATAAGCTAATTGATCCGAAGGGCAGATAGGGAATTTTCACAAGCCAAAATCGCCCTTGATTATTGGGTGCGGAGGTACTTGAAGTTGCTTGGATCTGCTTTGTGCGGAACAGAGGGGGAGCTGTACCCAGATCAGCTGGTTTTGTTGAAAATGAGTCATTAATCTTGGTCTAAATAATGAATCCAGACGACATATAGGCCAGATACTCTTTTTCCACAAGACAAACTGCCCTTGAGACTAGGCAGCGGGTATGTTTGAGGCGTCACGGCAGCGGTTTTGTGCAAAACAGAGGAAAAAGTGTGCAGAATGGTTGGATTAGTGTGCAAATGAAGCTCATTTCTGTGCAGAAGTATTTTTGAGAAGAAAAAGGAGTCATTAAACTAGGGAGTATTCCTAACTAAAGGCCAGATACGCTTATTTTAACAAGACAAACTGCCCTGGATGAGGTATTTGAAGCTTCACCGCTTCAGCTATGTCGGTCTGGAGTTCTGGTTGCCGCCTCTAAAACAAACAAGGCTGTCAGAATACTCGACAGCCTTGTACAGTTAAAACTTATAAGTCCAAAAACGCTCTCGGCGAATCGCGTTTAATAAGGTTGGGTCTTGGTTTTTCATTTTTTCTGCCCAAGTTGCGACCATGGATTCGGTTTGTGAACGATGCGCTTTAATTGAGGCAATTTTTTTATCTTCAACGGCTGTTATGTCATGAACGATATCGGGTTCGCCAATTTCAGCAATACTATTGTTGGCAAAGGCAACCAGATTCAGCTTAGGACGTTTCGTTTCTTCCATTTGACCAACTGCACGGACAACTGCTCTTGCACACGCTTCATGATCAGGATGGACGCTGTAACCCGGGTAAAAAGAAATGATTAGTGATGGATTTAGTTCCTGAATCGCTTCGGAAATTTTTTCTGTCAGCTTATCATCATCTTCAAATTCAACGGTTTTATCCCGCAATCCCCACATCCGTAAATCAGTAAGGCCAAGCGCATCAGCTGCATCTTGTAATTCTTTTTTTCGAATTTTAGGCAGCGATTCTCTTGTAGCGAAAGGCGGGTTCCCCAAGTTTCGGCCCATTTCTCCCAGCGTCATGCATATATATGTAACAGGAGTATTGTTTTCGATATGCAAAGCAATTGTTCCTGAAACTCCGAAAGCCTCATCATCGGGATGAGGGAATATTACTAAAACCTGTCTTTCTTTTTCCAATCCATTCATCTCCCTTCTTGTTATTCAAAAGGTTTGCTGCTAATTTGTAATGCAACGGCAAGCTTTCCGGTTGAATCAAGTCCAGCCGTTAATAACCTTCCTTGTTCATCCACTTCATAGTGATTCAGCCCTTCAGCGTATACCCAGCCTATGTCTAGTTTTAGGCCAATACGGTAAGGGTTGTCTCCAATGATTTTTCCATGTTGATAGCGTACCAGCGCGTTACGGATGTAGGCACCTGCAGAAAAGAAATCTTCGTTGTTATGGGTAGCGTAAGCTCCATTTGTTGTTTCTAGATGAAGGTAGATATCCTTGTTGGCAAATCCATCAATTATTCGTTGAACGTCAATGGGTTCAATCGGTTTCATTTACGCTTCCCTCCTTATTTAGCATGTGTATTTTATAATCTTACTAAAAAGATTAGCAAAAAGCGAAGAGATGGATTTATGATAAGAAAAGCTTACTCCCAAAAGTGAGAGTAAGCTCCATTATTTTTCGACACCATATTTTCGATAGGCTCCATGCATGACGGGGCCAACGTATTCATTTAACTTCCATGAATGTTTAATAGCGGCTGTAATATAGTCTTTGGCTAAGTAAATAGCTTCACGAACGGGTTTTCCTTGTGCAAGTTCAGCTGCAATCGCTGCTGATGAAGAACAGCCTGCACCATGCGTATACGTTGTATCCACTCGTTCGGATTCAAGGATTTCAAAATCATTTCCATCATATAATAGATCAATTGCTTTATCATGATCCAGCTTATTTCCACCTTTAATAAGGACGAACTTTGCACCGAGTGCATGAATGTTTATCGCAGCTTTCTTCATGTCCTCTATCGTCTTGATAGGCATTGTTCCAGCCAGTTGTGCTGCTTCGAAAAGATTAGGGGTCACAACAGTCGCTCTAGGGACAAGCAGTTCACGAAGTGCTACAGCTGTTTCTGGATGAAGAACTTCATCTTCGCCCTTACAAACCATCACCGGATCGATAACGACTTTATCAAGTTTAAGCTCATCAATTTTCCGGGCGACGAGTTCAATAATTTCTACGGAACCAAGCATACCGGTTTTCATAGCATCTATACCGACTGAGAGGATGGTTTCCATTTGAGCTTCTAAAACATCAACTGGCTGTGGAAATACGTTATGAGACCAGTCCTTGGGATCCATCGTTACAATGGTTGTCAGTGCAGACATCCCATACACACCAAGCTCTTGGAACGTTTTTAAGTCAGCTTGTAAACCTGCGCCGCCGCTAGAATCTGAACCGGCAACAGTCATTGCTTTTTTCATCGTCATGATACGGTCCTCCTGAGGGGAATAATAATGGTTAGGATATGTTCAGCATGTTCCGAAATATCTTTAAACAAGCATATAACAATACATCTTGATTGTAAAATGCTAGAATGTGCAGGAAACTTGCTGGAAAATGAACACGATTAAGCAAGAAAGCAGACACGATATTCGCGAATACAACTCTTTTTAATATGAAGGATTAATAGTAGGATATGAGGTGAGGGATGAATACAACAGCTTTCATTTTAGCGGGAGGCAAGTCGTCAAGAATGGGCGAGAATAAGGCGCTTCTTCCTATGAAAGAAAAAACCAATATTGCTAAAATCGCTGGTGAACTAGAAAAAGTGACAAAGCAATTACTTATTGTTACGAATACACCAGAGGATTATCGTTTTTTAGGTTATCCAATGACTACCGACCGATATCCGGGTCTCGGTCCGCTAGCTGGAATTCATGCAGGATTATCATCTTCAGGAACAGAGGTGAGCGTTGCTGTTGCTTGTGATATGCCCTTTATCCATGCAGGGATAGCACAGGAAATGCTGATTGCAACAGAAGGCTATGATGCGGTCGTGCCGGAAATTGAAGGCAGGCTGCAGCCGCTGTTTGCTGTGTATACTAAATCTTGCCTGCCTGCACTTACTTCTTGTTTAGATAACCATGTGCTGAAAGTTAGAGAATTTTTGGCAGCTATTAATGTGAAGATAATGAAGGAACAAGATTTTCGGTTATATGAGGAAAAGCCGCATCTCTTTTCCACCTCGTTTTTTAATATGAATATGCCTGAGGAATATAATCAAGCGAAACAGTTGGAGTTGGGTTTGTTGAATCAAAATGAAAGAACAATAAAGGAGTAAACGTATGAATTTTGAACTGTCTAAGAAACCAATTGATATTCAGAGTGTGATTGACAAAGTCGTTTCAAGGAATGCTGGAGCAGTGACGACCTTTATTGGTACAGTCAGGGAAATGACAAAAGGGAAAAAAACGTTATTTCTTATCTATGACGCCTATGAAGCGATGGCTGTTAAGAAACTAGAGCAAATTGGTGCGGAAATTAGTGAACGCTGGCCTGATGCGACGACCGCAATTACCCATCGGACAGGCAAACTTGAAATAACAGATATTGCGGTTGTAATAGCCGTCAGTACACCGCATCGGAATGATGCCTATGAGGCGAATCGATACGCAATAGAACGAATTAAAGAGATTGTCCCAATCTGGAAAAAAGAACATTGGGAAGATGGAGAAAAGTGGATCGGTAATCAACTAGAGACAGTCGAGTATCCAGCTGGTAAGCCTGAAAAGGAGGATTTAGATGATTAAGGTATTGTTATTTGCTCATTTAAAAGACGCGCTGGGAAAAGAAGAAGTAGCGATTGAAGCGGCGGGTTTGACGATTGCTGGTGTGAAAGAAAAATTAGCTGCTGACTTTAAGCTAGAGGGATTGGATGCTGTCATGGCAGCAGTCAATGAGGAATTTGCAGATGAGGAAACAGTAGTGACAGACGGCGATATAGTAGCGTTCATCCCTCCAGTAAGCGGGGGCTGAGAAAAGTGGACGAGCGTTATTCACGGCAAACGTTATTTACGCCAATTGGACACTCTGGACAGCAAAAGATTCGAGGGAAGCATGTTATCCTAGTCGGTGCAGGAGCTCTCGGGTCAGCCAACGCAGAAGCACTGACTCGGGCTGGTGTCGGTAAACTGACGATTATTGATCGTGATTATGTTGAAGCAAGCAATCTTCAGCGGCAGCAGCTGTATACAGAAGCTGACGTACTGGAGAAACTTCCAAAGGCTGAAGCTGCCAAGAAACATTTGAATCAAATTAATCAAGATGTAGAAATTGAAGCATTAATTATCGATGCAACAGCGGTTACGCTTGAGGAGCAATTACCAGGCGTTTCCTTAATCATTGATTGCACAGATAATTTTGAAACACGTATGGTGATTAATGATTTAGCACAGAAGTATGCAATTCCTTGGATTTATGGAGCATGTGTTGGCAGTGTGGGAATGAGCTTTACCATCATTCCGGAAAAAACACCCTGCTTAAATTGTTTGATGCGGACCATTCCGATGCAAGGGATAACCTGTGATACAGGGGGAATTATATCGCCGGCTGTTCAAATGGTGGTTGCTCATCAATCTGCTGAGGCCTTGAAGATTTTAGTGGAAGACTGGGATGCTGTCAAACCGAGCTTTACAACCTTTGATTTGTGGCGAAATGAATACCAAAGCTTTAAGGTATCAAAAGTCAAAAAAACAGATTGTTTATCCTGTGGGGAGGCCCCGACCTACCCATTTTTATCACCTGAAAATGCAACGAAGACTACGGTGCTATGCGGTCGAGATACAGTCCAAGTAAGACCGCCGGTACAGCGGAATCTTAAACTTGATAAACTGGCGGCTGACTTAGCAGGCGGGGGCTATGAAGTAAAAGGGAACCCATTTTTGTTATCGATTGAAAAAAATGGTGAGCGGATCGTTGTTTTTCAAGACGGACGCGCATTAATTCATGGAACTAAGGATCTCGCTCATGCTAAAGCTCTTTATCAACGAATTTTAGGCTAAAAAACAGGGTGTCCCATATTTGGGACACCCTGTTTAATATAATGATTTATTTAGCATCTGTGCTGGCAACTAGAACAACCTTGCCTTTATCTAATTCTTTTTCATATTGGTTTGCTTCATTTTCAGTCAATCCAAGATTAACAAAGCTCTTGCGAAGTTCGTCTCCACGAGATTTGAATATATTGCCAACTTTATCGATAAGGCCTAATTCAGCTAGTCCTACTGATTCTGTATCTGTATTCTCTGTAAGATGCTCGGAGCGGTCTTTATCATGGGCGAACAGATAAATATTTTCTTTTGTAAATTCAGTAATAGTCAATTGATCAATTTTTTCTTTCGCTTGTAATCCATTTTCTACAACGTGTACTTGATACATAAAAAAATTCCTCCTTAGAATACGTTCATTTTAGTTAGGTAAATGTGTTGCGGCTATATAGTATAGATAACCTATTTATCAGCAGTTGAAACATTTAATTATTGAATGGATTTGAAAACAGTTAGTAAGTCGTTACGCCAATAAGCTTTTGGATTCGGTACATAATGTATTTGAAAACAGGCAGTTTATCTTGATATTCCTTATAATCTACCGTGTATTGCCCATCATGATTGTTCCAAATTCTATCGAAATAATCGTTTACTTCTTGGGAAACTTCCGCGTCAGCTGGGGCAGAGATTTTTAAATTGGCTTCAAGATTATAATCATTAAGATTCCGGCTCGTGTAGTTGGCAGAACCGCCAATAATTAAACTGCTGTTTGTCTGCTTTTTATTAATTAGCATTAACTTGGTATGATACTGCTCTTTAGTCGTGTTGTACCAGCGAATTTGGATATGATCATTATCAAGCTTTTCGAATTCAGCTGCGACAGGAAGGTTAGGAAGGCCGATTTTTTCAGAACCAAAGGCATTTTGGTTAGGATCAAGAACCATATTAATGGAGACTCCGCGTTCGGCAGCCTCGGTAAGAGAGGTGACAACCTCACGATCGGCAATATAAAACATGCCAATCCAAATTTGATCGCCCTTCCTGCTTTCCTGGATGGCCTGAAGGACATGTTTAGTGATTTTTCCTTCGGTTAAAAATTGAACAGCAACGTCACCTTGTTCAGCTTGCTTTTGATGATAGACAGGAAAGTCACTTGGTCCATTCGAATAATCAGCTACAGCTTGTTCTGCTTTAACAAAATCCCCAATTATATTTCCTTTAACAGAAAAAGCAATATTAGAGTGAAAGCCGCTGGCATCATGAGGGTTAGCTGATGTAATAAGCGCTTCTTTCTCAGTAGCCAGCAGTTTTCGATGATTGGCTTTCACATTCAACAATCGTAAATAGGACCGAACGGTTACCTTTGGAGCTTCAGCGGCCATGGGATTTGGAATCCAACCAGTGCCGCTCTCTCCAAACCACTGTAAATAGGCACGGTAAAAACCAGAATAAACAGGAGTAGGATCACGAAGTTTATCTAAATTTGTGATGATAACCTCCACCCCGTTTTCTTTGAGCTGCTCAATTTCTTTAGATTTATACGCATTGTAGTTGGTATTCACTTCATCTGTAACGAAGACTACTTTTAGATTAGGCTTTTTTTGTTTTTGCGTAATGATTTTTTGAGTAAGTGTTTGACTGAGCTTAGGAAACTTTGTTTTTTCATCGTAATACCCATTAAATAAAAACATGTCTAGAACGAGAAACTCCTCGGCTTTATCGATGGCTTGATACATGGTTTGAAAAATCTCTTGTTCGTGCTGATACTTTCCATTCAAATCTTTGTATGATAAATCATAAATAAAATCGACATCGTCCACAAAATGAACACTTCCTTCATAGGAAATGCCCTCTGGAAGTGGCTTATACTGGTTATAGATAATAACAATTGCAACGATGATAAGAAGGATCAAAGCTGCAAGAACTCGTTTTTGTCTCATCCATTTTTTAACTTTATTTGTCATATATAAGCCCCCAACCAATAATTTCCCTGCTTTCCTATATATCCGTAAAGGGGTGATAGAGAAACCTAGTTTTTAAAAACTCTTTTTTATTTCCTTATGAAGGCTCTTAGTCGGCACCAGACTTCCTTTGTCGTATACTAGAAAAACAAGAGATGAAGAGAGGAACTGGTACATCATGAATACGATTAAAAATGATTGGGGCCAGATGTTGGCCGGAGAATTCTCTAAGTCATACTATCAACACTTATGCGAATTTCTCACAACTGAATATGACCAGCATCTTATCCATCCGGATCAACAGGATATATTCAATGCGTTTCACTTTACCCCGTTTGAACAGGTGAAGGTTGTTATCTTGGGACAGGATCCATATCATGGACCAAATCAGGCACAAGGATTGAGTTTTTCCGTTAATCCAGAGGTGCGGATCCCGCCGTCATTAAGAAATATTTTTAAAGAGTTACAGAATGATATTGGCTGCAGTATACCCAACCATGGAAGCCTGATTGATTGGGCTAAACAGGGAGTATTGTTATTAAATACGGTGTTGACAGTCCGTGAAGGGGAAGCTCATTCGCATCGCGGTAAAGGTTGGGAGACATTCACTAATCAAGTCATTACTTTGTTAAACGATAAAGAAACACCGATTGTCTTCATTTTATGGGGCAAACCTGCTCAATCCAAATTACCGCTGATTAACACAAGTAAGCATCGAGTAATTACCTCCGCACATCCAAGCCCATTAGCGGCAAGGAGAGGTTTTTTTGGAAGTAAGCCATTCTCAAAAACGAATAACTTGTTAAAAGAGTTGGGGTTAAGAGAAATTGATTGGGAGATTAAATAGGTTGGAAATGTTTCACGTGAAACAGCAAATAATGGGTAAATTAAAGGAGCAATTTCTTGGAAGATAAGAAAATCAATTGTTTGGCCTGTAAACATTACTATGTGACTTGGGACCCGCAATTTCCCAAGGGGTGTAGAGCCTATCAATTTAAAAGCAATAGGCTTCCTTCAGTAGAGGTCCTTCGAGCATCCGGTGAAAACTGCTTGAAATTTGAATCTAAAAGCTAGACTCACATAAACTTTAATTTACTATTTTGTGCTTACTGGCTATTTTTGATATAGTCAAAAGCAGAGAAAGACAATGAGGTGATATTAATGGAAATTTCATCTGACAAAATTTTAGATAAAATGGAACAGCTTGTTACCCACGCAAAACAAGCTAGTTCAGCAGAGAAATTGAATGAATACATTATGGCTATTCAGGTTCTGTGTGATGTATTAAGTGATGGCGGTTCGAAACAGAACAGCTTTAAACCAATGCAAAAGCTGCCAACAGCTGCACAGAATTATCAGCCTGTTCAATCAATAATACCGTCAATGCCGCAGTCAAAGCCAGTAAGAATAGAGGCAGCTAACGGTGAATCATTATTAGATTTTTAAAAGAAAGAGGGATTTTTACATGAAATTATTCATTATCCTTGGAGCCATTCATGCTTTTATAGCAGTTGCTCTAGGTGCGTTTGGAGCACATGGTCTTGAAGGGAAAATTCCAGCCAAGTATCTGGAAACCTGGAAGACTGCTGTTACATATGAAATGTTCCATGCTGCTGGATTATTGGTTATCGGGATTCTTGCAGGGAAGATTTCTAGTCCGTTAATCAATTGGTCCGGCTGGATGATGTTTGCCGGAATTCTTCTTTTCTCGGGAAGCTTGTTCATATTGAGTGTAACGCAGATTAAGATGCTCGGTGCTATTACCCCAATTGGCGGCGTAGCATTCCTTGCTTCATGGGTGCTCATGATTATTGCCGTTTACAAACATTTATAAAAATAAGACCATAAAAGAGAAGGTATCTCTTTTATGGTCTTATTTTGTATGGATATCATTATCTTGGAGGGTAAGAGGCTAAGTTTACCGGTCCGGTGGCATATGGATATTCGTACTCGATTTCTTCGTCGAACGTGGCATAATCCAGATACACCATTGGAATCAGATAACGAAGGCCCGTTTGTGGGTCGCTAATGATTACATGATCGCGCCCTGCTGCTTCAATAATTCCTTTGAAAATCTTGGCATTCCATTCTTTATTCCCCTCAAATGTTGCGTAAATGGTGACTAACTTTCCTTTATTAAGACGAAGGATGTTTTCAATGTAGGATTCTTCCACGGGCAGCATGCCTGGTATTACAGGACCGCCGCTTTGGGTACCTGGTTGTTGGGTAAACTGCGGCTGCTGCATGGGTTGGTATTGCTGTTGCATGGGCTGCTGTTGCTGCTGATAACCTTGCTGCCCCTGCGGATAGGACTGCTGTGGCTGCTGTCTAACATCTAGATAAGGCTGATACTGATTTGGGTTGTAGCTTTCATATGGATTTGGAATATTGTTTTGCTTCATCGCTTTCCCTCCAAATATCTAAAATATAGAAATGAGCTGTTCTAACATCTTACGTGATAAAGATGAATCGTAAACTGCGCTCAAACGCGGCTTAGATTGCCCTCAAGAAATTACATACTTCACTAGTTCATATGTATGGGAAGGTTTGCCTTTTTATGACAGCCTATCAAAGTAAAAAGACAGGTGACCTATGCAGACATAAAAAAAGTCTCCAGATTCATCTGGAGACTGACTGAGTTTATTGAATTATACAGTGAAAAAAGCTTGGAAATTTTCTTCTGGAAGAATGTTTCCGACAAAGAAAGTACCGAAGTCTGCATAGCGGGCACTCACTTCATCAAATCTCATTTCATAAATTAATTTTTTGAATTGAAGTACGTCATCAGCAAATAGCGTAACGCCCCATTCATAGTCATCAAATCCAACTGAACCTGAGATAATTTGTTTCACTTTTCCAGCGTATGAACGACCAATCAAACCATGCGAACGCATTAAGCTTTTACGCTCGTCCATTGGAAGCATGTACCAGTTATCGTTGCCTTCACGCTTTTTATCCATTGGATAGAAGCATATATGGCTTGCTTTTGGAAGAATTGGATAAAGTCTTGAACGAACATGTTCGTTTTGGTAAGGATCCTCTTCACTTGGAAGATAGTTGCTTAACTCTACTACTGACACATAAGAATAAGCAGGAATTGTATACTCCGCAAGCTTCGATTTATTAAATTCCATTTCGATTTCGTTTAATTCTTCCATTGTTGGACGAACAAACATCATCATGAAATCAGCTTTTTGTCCCACGATTGAATAGGTCGCGTGACTGCCTGTTTTTTGATCTTGAACAGCATTCCATTTTTCCATTAATCCTTGGAATTCTGCAAGGGCTGTTTGGCGCTCGTCACTGCTTAATAATTTCCATGATGTCCAGTCAATTAGGCGGAAATCATGTAAACAATACCATCCGTCTAATGTTTGTGCTGCTTGACTCATTCTACTTCACTCCTAATAGTTCATTTCTATATCCATACTATACCATAGAATGCTGTAAAGATAATTTTTTAGCGGCCAGTAAGCGAATGTTCAAAAAACGTTCATAAATCTTATTTTACCCTGTAGACATAGGTGATAATCACTAAAAATAGTTATATGTAAACATTGAGCAAGTGGAGAAATGAAAATATATCCAGTACGCAGGTTAGGAAGTAAATGTTTGCTGTTGTACAATAATAGGAATAACAAATACATATACAAATCTCGCAGAACATGAGGAGGAAGTTAAAAATGGTAGATATCTTCGACACGTTAAAAGCGAAAATCAGTGGTAATAATTTAAGAATTGTTTTTCCAGAAGGTCTTGATGAACGAGTACTTACTGCAGCAGCCAGGCTGGCAGAAGAAAAGCTTTTAACACCTGTATTAATTGGGAATATTGAGCAGATCCAAGATAAAGCGAAACACTTAGGTGTTTCACTTGAAGCAGCGGAAATTTATGACCCTCAACACTATATTTTAATGGATGAGCTTGCAGCTTCATTTGTTGAAGCGAGGCGTGGAAAAGCTTCAGACGCTGAAGCACGAAACATTCTATTAGATGAAAACTACTTTGGGACGATGCTTGTTCATACGAATAAAGCTGACGGGCTGGTAAGTGGTGCAGCGCATTCTACTTCTGATACCGTGCGTCCAGCGCTGCAAATTATCCGCACAAAGGAAGGCGTCGCCAAGACGTCAGGGGCGTTTATCATGGTGCGCGGTGAGGAAAAGTATGTGTTTGGTGACTGTGCCATCAATATAGCTCCGGACAATAAAGACCTTGCAGAGATAGCAGTAGAAAGTGCTAAAACGGCGAGGATGTTTGATATTGAGCCAAAAGTTGCGATGCTAAGCTTCTCAACAAAGGGTTCCGCACATTCTCCGGAAACAGAACGGGTATCCGAGGCCGTTCAACTGGCACAAGAATTGGATCCCTCTCTCATCGTCGACGGAGAGTTTCAATTCGATGCAGCGTTTATTCCCTCTGTAGCTGCCAAAAAAGCACCAGGTTCTTTAATTGAAGGGGATGCGAATGTATTTGTTTTCCCAAGCCTGGAATCTGGGAATATCGGCTATAAAATTGCACAGCGATTAGGAAATTTTGAAGCAGTAGGTCCGATCCTTCAAGGTCTCAATCGTCCAGTCAACGATTTATCACGCGGATGTAATGAGGAAGACGTTTATAAATTAGCGATCATAACTGCTGCTCAAGCACTTCGGAGTTAAGGTAGCAACATGGTATAATGGGCAGGAATGAATTTTGAACATAAAGGAAGCGTAACTATGAATGAAACAGGTTCGTTATTGGTTCAGCCTGTATGGCGGATTATTGATCAGTCATCGATTGGACTTGGAATGTCTGCACTAAATTCCTTTGCGATCGATGATACTTTATGTGCTTCTGTTGGAAGTGGAAATTCCCCAGCAGCTGCACGAACATGGGTCCATGATAAAACGATTGTTTTGGGTATTCAAGATACGAGATTGCCATTGTTAAAAAAGGGAATAGAGTACCTTACTGAACAAGGATACTCAGTCATTGTGAGAAATTCAGGCGGTCTAGCTGTGGTCCTTGATACGGGTGTATTGAATATTTCTCTCGTCTTTCCAGAGGGAGATCATCGGATTGAAATTAACCGTGGTTATGAAACGATGCTCGAGCTTGTTAGAAAGATGTTTGCTGAATTTCCTCTAGATATTGAAGCAATGGAAATAAATGGTTCCTACTGTCCCGGAAGTTATGATTTAAGTATTGGCGGAAAAAAGTTTGCTGGAATCTCCCAGCGCCGCATTCGTAATGGGGTAGCGGTCCAAATCTATCTTTGTGTTTCCGGCAGCGGTTCAGAACGTGCAAGCCTAGTAAAAGGATTTTATGATGCAGCCAAAGGCACACATGAAACGAAGGTTACGTATCCAGACATTCAACCAGAGGTGATGGCATCACTCGATGAATTGCTTGGCAGTTCGTCAGTAGCTGATGTGATGTTGAGATTGCTGCAAGTACTTAAGCAGTCTGCAGGTAAACTCACATCTTCACAGCTTGAGGCAGATGAATGGCCGCAGTACGAAGCGTATCTAGAACGAGTGGTAGAACGAAATGATAAGGTGTTTCAAAAGATAAATAAGTAAGTAAAAAATCTGGTGCATCCGTAAGGAAATGACCAGATTTTTTTTATAATCTATTAGACAGGCTGCTGCCTGCTCTCTCTCCCTAGATGAAGGCGAGCCTCCATTTAACAAGCGTTACTCGGCAACTTTTTCTAAATTACCATTTCTGTCCATCTTAAATTTTGTTGCCGGCCGGTCATCTTCTTCTAATAAGACGAGTTTACGAGCGCGGTTCATAATCTTCATTAGTGTTTCATAATCTTCTTGAATCAGTCCCGTATCCTGCTCTAAATGATTTACTTTTCTTTCAAGCTCCTGATTCCGTTTTCTTACATCGTTTAATTCATATTTCAGTCTCTCATTTTCGGTGCGTAATACTTCAAGCTGAAGGCTGGTACCATTCATAGATTTTAAATAAGTAATCACAGCATCAAGTGAAAGATTCTGAGTGTGTGATTGTTCTTTTTCTACATATTCCATTGGTATATATGGAGTTTCAACCTCTGTATCTAAATGAATACTAGTTTCTATGTCATCTTCGACAGATTGATTGGCTGGAATAGTTATATCGGATATGGTTGGTGTTGGAGGAGTATAGAGTAAACGTTTCTTGCCTCCAAGGTCCTTTCCTAGTATCCGTTTCCGTTGCTTCCGTTGTTTTTTTGCTAGAGACAGTGCCTTGTCATAAGTATGACGGACAACAGCATTCCAGCGGAATCCACAAGCGGCAGACGTACGGTTTAATTTATCTCCTACTTCTTCAAAGGCATTTAATTGTGTGCTACCTTCCCGAACATGCCGGAGAACGGTTTCTGCTAGTAATAAATCATCTTCTTCGGTCCATGCATCTTGACGAACTTTCATAATATCTACTCCTTTTCTGGTAATTTATACTTTCTTGTAAATTATTTGTCATGACTTTAGATTATTTATGTTGTTCTAGTCTTCATTGTCGCCAGATGTTAGACTTTTTATACCAAAAACTTGGAAGGATACTAGTTTTTTAAAGTGAACAGCAAGGTTTTCCATCTCTTTAGAGTGGTATGTAAGAAGTGCAGAATGTGTTTTTACTAAAAATATAGACACAATAAGATAAGAAAAATATTTTCGTCAAAAAAAATGTTGAAACAGCAGGACTTCACACGATATGACATCATTTTTACCAAAACTGACAGGTAGGAATCCGGTCGAGAACGAGCTATACTAAAAAGTATCAGACTATAAAAAAGAGGGTAGGCCATGGAATATTCCCGTGAAAAGTTAAGCGAAGAGAAAGTATTTAAAGACCCGGTTCATCGCTATATTCACGTGCGTGATCGGGTAATATGGGATCTAATTGGGACTAAAGAATTTCAACGCCTTCGCCGGGTAAAACAGCTAGGGACGACGTATTTGACTTTTCATGGTGCGGAGCACAGCCGATTAAGTCATTCATTAGGCGTTTATGAGATTGTCCGCAGAATCATTGATGATGTCTTTGAGGGGAGACCAGAGTGGAATCCAGAAGAGCGTCTGTTATCATTGTGTGCAGCATTGCTTCATGATTTAGGACATGGTCCATTTTCTCACTCATTTGAAAAGGTATTTGACCTTGATCATGAGTTATTCACCAGGAAGATTATTCTTGGTGATACCGAAGTAAATACTGTACTTACGCAGGTTGGTGCTGATTTTCCCAAGAAAGTAGCCGAAGTCATTGCCAAAACCTATAGCGGTAAACTCGTCGTCAGCCTGATATCGAGTCAGATTGATGCGGACCGCATGGATTATCTGCAGCGTGACGCATATTTTACCGGGGTCAGCTACGGTCATTTTGACATGGAACGGATTATGCGTGTCATGAGACCTCGTGAGGATCAAGCCGTCATCAAGCAAAGCGGCATGCACGCCGTAGAAGATTACATCATGAGCCGTTATCAAATGTATTGGCAGGTCTATTTTCACCCGGTAACTCGGAGTGCCGAAGTGATATTAACTAAGGTGCTGCATCGAGCTAAGTATTTATTTGAAACGGGCTATCATTTTGAGCAAGATCCAGTCCATTTTCAATCACTTTTCAAAGGTGATGTTACCTTGAAAGATTATCTGAAAATGGATGAAGCTGTGATGCTATATTATTTTGCAAACTGGGAACATGAACGCGATGAAATACTGAGTGACCTTTGCAATCGGTTTATGAATCGCCGTCTGTTTAAATATACGGAGTTTCATCCTTCCAATGAGCAAATGAATAAGTTGATTGAACTAACAAAGCTGTTTAAAGAGGCAGGGATTGATCCTGACTATTATTTGGTTGTAGACTCTTCCTCTGATTTGCCGTATGATTTCTATCGGCCAGGTGAGGAAGAAGAACGTCTGCCGATTCATCTGTTGAAAAACAATGGAGAAATCCGTGAGCTTTCACGAGAATCAGAAATTGTCGAAGCAATTTCAGGCAAACGTCGCACCGACCATAAATTATATTATCCTGCAGATTTTTTGCGCGACGAATCGACAAACAAGAATGTGAAACAACAAATTCGCCGGCTGCTTGAGATGGCAGATGAAAAAAAGTAGTTTGATGGAAATATTGTGTGAGGAGTGATTTTCCTTTGTTCAAGGAGCACGCTAGAATTATGAATGCCGTTGCCGCGGCCGGTGAAATTTCAGGCAGGAAGAAGCTGCAGAAGATTATATATATCGCTAAAAAGCTGTCATATCCTTTTCAAGAAAAATTTGAGTTCCATTTCTACGGTCCTTATTCAGAAGAATTGACACTGCGAATTGAAGAACTATGTAATATGGGATATTTACATGAAGTGAAGGAAAAAAAAGCAGGCTATTACCAATACTGTTATTCGATTACCGATACGGGAAAAGGATTTATGGATATGCACGAAATCGACATGCCGAAGCTCGATGATTGTCTGCTTGACATGAATGAAAAAAATGCCCGCTTTTTGGAACTTGTTTCAACGGTGTTGTACTTTGAGACATTGGCGAAGGAAGAGGTAGCGGAAAAGATCTTTACACTCAAGAGTAAGCAGAGATATAGCATAGAGGAGATTGACGAGGCATATCAATATATTGACTCCTTAAAAGGA
Source organism: Peribacillus sp. (assembly GCF_059453735.1). Taxonomy (NCBI): domain Bacteria; kingdom Bacillati; phylum Bacillota; class Bacilli; order Caryophanales; family Bacillaceae; genus Peribacillus; species Peribacillus sp. Next base: position 15,753 of record NZ_JAZVJO010000354.1, read on the forward strand.
AAAGCTAAGCTGTCATAAGCTTAGCTTTTCCTTTATGTAGTTACTTATCGCTGAAGCGTATGCCATTTTGGGCATAATGGTTTTTTGACATTTCTTCAATGAAGATTGTGATATTTTCAGAAGGGGCACCTGTTGTTTCAGATACAGCCAGCGTTACTTTTTCTACTAATGCTTTCTTTTGTTCTTCGGTACGTCCTTCAAGCATTTTTACAGTTACATAGGGCATGCAGCGTCCTCCTTTCATACGGTATGTCAGTAGTGTTTCATACCAAAAAACTAATTGCAAGAAAAGGTAGACAGCGTAACTTTTTTTCATCAAAAGGAATTTGTTGTATACTAATCGTATCAAACGATAAGGGAGAGTCCATGTGGAGAGATTTTTAGCGTTTAATTTAGAAGAAATTCCGTATGTGGTGGCTGTTCTATTAATTGCCTTCACTGTCCATGAATTTTCTCATGCCTATGTCGCGTATAAGTTCGGTGATCCTACGGCAAAAAATCAAGGGCGTGTGACGCTGAATCCGATGAAGCATTTGGATCCTTTCGGGACCATTCTCCTTTTGATAGCAGGATTCGGTTGGGCTAAACCTGTCCCGGTCAATCGGTTTTATTTTAAGAATCCTAGGCTTGCCGGTGTGCTTGTATCAGTTGCAGGACCATTGAGCAACCTAGTAGTAGCGGCAATCGGTTATGCCATTCTGTATTCGTTTTTAGCATCTGGACAACCAATACCGGTATATGTGGAACCATTTATCTATAAATTAATTGAACTAAATGTGGTCTTATTCGTCTTTAACTTAATTCCGCTGCCGCCATTGGACGGCTATCGGATTGTTGAGGATTTGGTATCTAATTCAACTCGAGCTAAAATGACGCAATATGAAAACTATGGTTCACTTATCTTCTTAATCTTGGTGATTATTCCACCATTAAACGCCATTACGATTCAACCGATTTTTTCGACTGTGATCCCGTTTATTTATGATCTTATGAATCAATTTTTCAGGCTGTTCTTTTTTTAATATATTTGTAAAAGGAGGTAGTAAGGAATGGAAGAACAACCTAAGAAAAAGCTGGGCTTTAATATTATTAAAAATGACCCGACAGAAGGACATGGGGGGTACGGAGCTGGTGTATTAACCCTGGATAATATATCTCCGGTAATTATTGATGTGGAGGCAGGAGATGCCGTTGTTGATATCGGTGCTATGCATGCAAGGAGCACGGTTGAACGAGGCATCAAATTTTTAAAAACAAAAGAAGAGGTACCGAACGGCAAGCTTTACTGGCTTGTTTGGGTCACGATTGAAGCTACTCAACAAGGACCTATGTATGCAGGGATAACCGCCTGTGAGATGACAGTAGACAGGTCAATCAGACGCGGATACAAATCATTGCCCGAACATGTAAACAATATGGATAAATCACTCAAACGCAAAATAATTGTTTCACATATGGACGAGAAATCGAAAAAGATTTTAGCTGACTTTTTGCAACAGCATGATGCTGGTATGTGGGCACGTTCTGCTGAGCAATTAAAACTAGACCTCTTAGGCTGAAATATGTCTAAAGTGTGAATGTTACCTTGTTTAACTGGATAATTCTTGTCGAATTAACAGTTTATAAGTAAACTGAAATCAGCGTATCAACGCTATAGCACTAGGACACAAAAAACCTCGATTGCCTCCCTTGGCTTTCGAGGTTTTTTGCTTTATTGCCAAATTTTTAAGAATCGCTTGTACCATGGTGCCTTTTTATCATCTGGCTTGGGGACCTTCTTCTCTGTCTTTTCTGGGGTCGGCTGAGTGCAAAACTCCTGAGGCTCAGTCCCTTTTACAAACGCAGTAAGTCTAGAAACAGGGCAGTCATCGGTTGATAGTTTGCCGCTTATTGGATCGACAGCGACATTAATAACGTCTTTTGGCTGCGGAAATGACTTAACCGGCTGACCCTTGAGACTTTGTTCCATAAAACGAATCCAGAGCTTTTTCGCATACATCTTTTCCGAAGGATTAGTAATTTTCTTTGCTTGGTCGTACCCTGTCCAGACGCCAGTCACTAACTCTGGTGTATAGCCAATCATCCAGCTGTCCGTAGAGGTCGATCCCGATTTACCAGCATAAATCCGTGATATTTCAGGAAGGATGGTGCTGCCTGTTACTTTGGTATATCCGTTTAGTTTTGAATCGAACACGCCAGTTAACATTCCATTCATAACCGCAGTCTGAGCAGGATCAAGTATTTGTTTTTCTTGAGGAGCTGACTCAAAAATAACCTCGCCCTTTGCATTCTCTACCTTGGTAATGAAAGTTGGTTCAACTTCTTTTCCGCCATTAGCCAAGATACTGTATGCGTTGACCATTTCGATAGGTCTTACCCCAGATGTTCCAAGAGCAAGAGAAGGTACTTGGGCCATTTTTTCCGTAATGCCAAACTTACGAGCGGTTTTAATCAATGTACCTTTTCCTAAATATAAGTGAGTCTTCACGGCATACACATTATCGGAGAGGGCGATGGCCTGTGCAAGAGTGATTTCACCATTAGCATACTGGTTGTTATAGTTATGGGGCGTATACGATGATTGCCCCTTATCAAATGTAAAGGTCGTTGGCTCGCTCAACAATGTAGTTGAAGGCGTAAAGCCGCTTTCTAGCGCAGAATAATAAAGAAGCGGCTTAATGGTAGAGCCAGGCTGACGAACCGCTTGTGTGGCCCGGTTAAAGGGTGATTCCTGATAATTTCTGCCTCCTGCAAGAGCTTTCACCTCGCCAGTGTTGGGTTCCATTGCAATCAACGCGGCTTGAATGGATGAATCTTTCGATAGGATGTCTGCAAATGCTTTTTCAGCAATTTCCTGCTGCTTCACATTTAATGTTGTAAAAACCTTTAACCCGCCCATTTCAATGGTTCGATTATCGATCTTTAACTGTGTTTTTAGTGCAGAATTAACTGCATCTTGGAAAAAAGGAGCGTGGCTCTTTTTTTCTATTTGGTACTTTCCATTTAATGTAAGTTTAGTCTTTTCCGCTTGAGCACGTTCTTTTTCAGTTATAAATGTTTGGCTAACCATTGAAGAAAGAACATGGGATTGGCGATCTTTAGCCAGTTGAGGGTTAGCTATAGGTGAATAACGTGATGGTCCTTTGGGAATCCCAGCAAGCATACTCGCTTGAGCAATAGACAGCTTACTCGGGTCAACATCAAAGTAAAATTGACTAGCTGCCTTAACGCCATAGACACCATGTCCATAATAAATCGTATTTAAGTAGCCTTCGAGAATTTCTTCTTTTGAATAATTCATCTCCAATCTTAATGTATAAAACGCTTCATGAGCCTTTCTGCTCCATGTTTTATCATGACCTAAATAGAGATTCCGTGCGTATTGCTGTGTAATCGTACTAGCACCTTGTACTTTATCCAATGCTTTTAAATCAGCAATCAAGGCACCAGCAATCCTTTTTATATCGAAACCATGATGATTATAAAATTTACGATCCTCGACAGAAATCGTCGCGTCTATGAGATTTTGAGAGATGGATGGGAGCCCCGTCCAATACCTCTTCTGGCCAATATCTGTTTCTCCTATCAATTGTCCACTGTCACTGTAATAGAGACTAGATTGCGGAACAGCAATGGGCGGCGGACCGAGAATTTTTACATAGATAATAAGAGAAAGAAACAATAAAAACAGGGAAAGGCCTGCGAGAGTTGTGAGTATGAGAATGGCTCGAATGTACTTAGGGCTTTTACGAAAACGTTGTCCAATATGGATTTCCAAATCCACACACCTCACTTTCCTTAGAAAAAAAGTAATAGTATTCAGTATGAAAGTAAAACACAGTTTTTAAACATCTATTTTTAAAATTGAAATAATACTTGCAATTCTGCTAGATTCATCTATACTTTTTCTAGCAAATCCGAAAACTGGTAATTGTGGAACGGGTTGCTTTTTAAATGAACAGATCGTCATCGGAGCTCTAGAAATCAGTCACCGGGACGGCACATAGAAAGGGAGCGAAATATATGAGCATTTGGTTCACAGAGAAACAAACTGAGAATTTTGGGATTACGATGAAAGTAAATCGGACCCTTCATACGGAGCAAACAGAGTTTCAAAAGTTGGATATGATAGAAACAGAAGAATGGGGAAATATGCTTCTTCTTGATGATATGGTAATGACTTCAACACGTGATGAGTTTGTCTATCACGAAATGGTGGCCCATGTGCCGTTATTTACGCATCCAAATCCTGAAAATGTACTGGTTGTCGGAGGCGGAGATGGCGGAGTAATCCGTGAAATTCTTAAGCACCCAAGCGTGAAAAAAGCGACTCTTGTAGACATTGATGGAAAAGTAATCGAATACTCGAAGAAATTTTTGCCGGAAATCGCTGGAAAACTAGATGATCCACGTGTGGATGTTCAAGTAGGCGACGGCTTTATGCATATTGCAAAAAGTGAAAATGAATATGATGTCATTATGGTTGATTCAACAGAACCAGTAGGCCCAGCGGTTAACCTATTTACTAAAGGCTTTTACGCGGGAATCTCGAAAGCATTGAAGGAAGACGGCATCTTTGTCGCACAATCAGACAATCCATGGTTCAAAGCAGACCTGATCCGTGATGTTCAACGTGATGTAAAAGAAATTTTCCCAATCACAAGCCTCTATTTAGCCAATATTCCAACATACCCAAGTGGACTATGGGCATTTACAATCGGCTCAAAAAAATACAACCCGCTGGAAATTAGTGAAGACCGTTTCCATGAAATCGACACAAAATACTACACAAAAGAATTACACAAAGCAGCGTTCGTCCTGCCAAAATTCGTACAAGATTTAATTAAGTAATAAGAAAAGCGGGTGAGGCCTAAAAGGCGAGTGCCTTCTGAGGGCGCACATCTTTTCTAAAGTGAGTTAGGCGAAGCAACGCCTTAAATAATGACGAAAAAGGGAGAGGTGCTCTCCCTTTTTCTATGAACAGAAAAGGAGGAATTACATTGCATTTTGATCCAGCTTATTCAGGAAATGTTTTCATTAAGAGTCACCCTAATTACGAGGAAAGTGAAGCGGTCATTTACGGTATGCCGATGGATTGGACGGTCAGCTTCCGTCCAGGATCGCGCTTTGGCCCAACTCGTATTCGGGAAGTGTCGATCGGCCTTGAGGAGTACAGCCTTTATTTAGACAAAGAGTTAGAAGAAGTGAAATATTATGATGCCGGCGATATTCCATTGCCCTTTGGCAATCCAGAGCGCAGTGTGGTCATGATTGAAGAATTTGTGGATAGCGTACTGGCAGATGATAAATTTCCGCTGGGAATCGGCGGGGAACATCTTGTGACGTGGCCGGTAATTAAAGCGATGTACAAAAAATATCCGGACTTAGTGATTATTCACATGGATGCTCATACCGATCTGCGTGAGGATTATGAAGGCGAGCCGCTGTCGCATGCAACGGTTATCCGTAAAGCAGCCGAATTAATTGGTCCAAAAAATGTGTATTCATTTGGAATTCGCTCTGGACTCAAAGAGGAATTTAAGTGGGCAAAGGAAAACGGTATGCAGATTTCACCGTTTGAAGTCTTAGAACCATTGAAAAAAGCACTGCCGGAATTGGCAGGACGCCCGGTATATGTAACGATTGACATTGATGTCCTTGATCCTGCACATGCTCCAGGAACTGGCACGGTAGACTGCGGAGGCATCACCGCAAAAGAATTACTTGCCTCCATTCATGCAATATCACATGCGAAATTAAATGTGGTTGGTTGTGATTTGGTGGAAGTAGCACCAATCTATGACCCTTCAGAACAAACAGCGAATACAGCTAGCAAATTGATCCGCGAAATGATTCTTGGTTGGGTTCCAAATCGAAAATAACAATGAAAGGTTGCTGAATAGGCAGCCTTTTTTTGTTGACTGGGAAGCGTGTCAGAAATTGAACAGAGGGCTGAATCATCTCTCAAATGGCGGGAATTCAGCCTCACCAGGACGAATCAACGACCTTTCCAGCCCAAAAGAGCAGAAGGTACACTTTTTTGAAAAGAAAAAGAGTAGTTTTGCCTTGAGAAAGGCAGTTTTGATCTTTGGGTCGAATCAATTGGAAAAAGGTCCGAATGTTTACACGTTTGGGCCGAATGATAGTCAAAAAGGGCCGAATCACAAGCAGAATGGGCCGAATCATCTCCCAAATGGCGGGAATTCAGCCTCACCATGATGGTCCAAACAACCTTTCCAACCCAAATGAGCA
>NZ_JAZVJO010000355.1:0-6091 GCF_059453735.1 Peribacillus sp.
CTATTTTTGCAACAAGAGGTATAAAGAGATAGCTGGGTCAGCAAGGTCATTTTGAGAAAGGCCGAATCAAGTCGAGTTTGGGCCGAATGATAGCCAAAAAGGTCCGAATAAATCAGAGAAAGAGCCGAATAACAGCTGAAATGGGACGAATCAGCGTTCATTAAGCTATTTTTGGGTGATCCGGCAAGCTTGAAATAGTAAAACGAACGCAAAATCAGATCACTTTTTGATAATTTGAGAGGCGGGGTTGTCCAGACAGTGTATCCAAAAGAGCCAGATACACTATTTTTGCAACAAGAGGTACAAAGGGATAACTGGAATAGTTGGATCAGCTTGGTCATTCTGAGGTAGGGCAGAATGAAAGCGAGTTAGGGGAGAATCATCGAAGGATAGGGAAGAATAAAAGCGAGTTAGGGAAGAATCAATCAATGTTAGGGAAGAATAACTGCTAAATAGAGGCAAATCGGCAGCTATTTAGCGGAGTTAGAGAGGCGGGGTTGCCCAAAAAGGGTATCTAAAAACACTAGTTTGCAACAAGAGGTATAAATAGATAGTTACTAGCTGGTTCGGCAAGGTAATTTTGGGAAAGGCCGAATCAAATCGAGTTCGGGCCGAATGATAGCCGGTTCGGGCCGAATCAATCAGAGAAAGGGCCAAATAACTGCTCAATACGGCCGAATCGGCGTGATCCGGCAAGCTTGAACTGGTGAAACTAACGTAGAATCCTATCTTTTTAGTGAAGTAAGACCACTTTCTCGCAGTTTGAGAGGCTGGATTGCCCAGACAGCGTATCTAATAAGAGCCAGATACACTATTTTTACAATAAGAGATTTAAAGAATAAATAGTTTGATGAGTTTGATCATTTTGGAGTAGGGAAGAATAACTGCTTAAATGGCTCGAATTGGCGGGTTCCACGAGTGAACTTTCAAAATAATCCAACACGCGTTTCTTTGGTGGCATAAATGGCTGTCAAGTTTCATAAATTGTATTGGTATCGTTATTGTTTTGAAAGGAGGAATGGTTTTGACCGCGGATAATTTGCCGTTTTTACGTTTTACACTCGAGGAATCGATTTGGTTTCAGAAGGGGCAGGAAGTAGCCGAGCTCTATTCGATTTCACTCGATCCAAATGTGACTATCCAGGAAAGTGATGAGTATGTAGTAATTAGAGGAACTCTTGATTTGAGTGGGGAATATAAGATTAATCATTCAAGCGGTGAATCAGAAATAAAGCATTATTCACAGGGGTATTATCCGAAGACGATGCAATCTGTAGAAGACTCAGGGAATGGCACACAGGAATTTAATCATCGCTTTCCTGTCGATATTTCCATTCCGTACAATCGGGTGGAATCAGTCGATGATATTGGTGTAAATATTCATACGTTTGATTACACGTTGATTGAAAGAAATTGCTTGAAGCTTCAGGCTGACTTGCTGGTGACAGGTATTTATGGCGAACAGCCTGCAATGCCTCAAAGAGATGAAATGAAACAAGAAGAATATGAGATTGAAATCGAACAGGAATCAAGTTCTCAGTCAAACGAAAAGCAGCAGGTAAGTTCTCACTCAAGATACGAAGTCGAACAAGAGTCAAGTTCTCAGCAATACGATAAACAGGAGGTAAGTGACGGGGCTAGGGAGGAAATAAAACAAGAGTCAAGTTCCCAGTTATCTGTTGAATTAGAGGTGGAGTCAAGTGTAGAGTCGAGCGAGGAAGCCGTTGCTGATCGTAAGATGGAGCCGCTTAACAGGGAGATTCCTGAGTCTAACGACGATTTATATAAGCCGTTTTACGTTGAAGCTAGGAAGCAGCCAGATGAAGAATCATCCACTACTGTTTTTGAACCTAAAAAAGGACCGGTGCTGAAAAGAGACCAAGAAGATTGCTCGACTGAGACTGTAGCAAAGAAAGCAGCAGACCCAGTGGTATTTCAACAACCAACAGGACCTGTTTATGAAGAAAGTGGTGAAGAGGAGTCAGCAGTAGAAGCTGAACAAAAACAGGAAAAGAAATACCATCACCTATTGGATCTTGTTCGAAAGCCAGAAACGCAAGAAGCAGAACCTGTAGAAGCTCCGCGTTCTAAAAGTTATAAGAAAAATAAACAGGAGTCGAAGGAGGATACCAAAGAGAAGCATGTTTCACTAACTGATTTCTTTGGCAGGAAACAAGAAGAAGAGCTTGTGAAGATGAAGGTTTATATCGTGCAACAAGGGGATACGCTCGATATTATATCTGAGCGTTATGACGTCTCTGTTCAATCCTTAATGAACAGTAATATGCTTGAGCCAACAATGGATATTTATGAAGGCCAAGTATTGTACATTCCTAAGGTGACCGTATACAAGCACTAATTGATAAAAGCAGGGTCACTATTGGCTCTGCTTTTATTGAATGAAGAAAGGCAGTGACAGACAGTGTATCGAAATAAAGAACCCGATCAAAACTTAGGTGAAATATTGTCTCAATACGGACTTCGTGTTAAATATCTTGAAGACTTTGGAAAAATCACTAAGGTCTACAGTGAACAGGGTGTATTTGCGTTAAAGTCAATGCCAGCACAGCAGGGGATTGATTTTATCCGAAATATTCAAACGCTGTATCAACGCGGATATAATCGGATTGTACCGATTTACCAAGCTGAAGGTGGTCGATATGGTGTTCTGAACGACAATCGTTTGTATTATTTAATGCCTTGGCTTGTTGATGAAGAAAGCGGAGAACGTTCCGAGCGTCATAAGCAGATGTTTCGTGAATTAGCTCGGATGCATACATTATCGGTAAGAGATATGCCGGTTGATACGGAGGAACGAGAAGAGCATTATAACCTAACTATTGAGGAGTGGAAAAAGCAACGGGTATTTCTAGATGAATTTGTCGTTGCTTGTGAAAAGAAATGGTATATGGCGCCTTTTGAAATGATGTTTTGCAGCTATTATACTGATATCTCACAAGCAATGGATTACTCCCTGAAAAAAATAGAATCATGGGCTGAAAAGTCAAAGGATTTGGAAAAAGTCAGGACGGTTGTCACACACGGCAAGGTTTCACTAAAACACTTTATTTATAATGAACGAGGCTATGGTTATTTCATTAATTTTGAGAGGTCACAACAAGCACCACCGCATTTTGATTTGCTTCCGTTTTTGGAGAAAACAGCTAAAACGTATCCATCCAATAATAATGATTGTATTGATTGGTTATATAATTATTTTCGCTATTTTCCGTTTAAGGAAGAAGAAATGCTTCTTTTCCAGAGCTATTTAGCGTATCCCGGAGCTACAGTCTCCATTGCGAGAAAGTATTTCGAAAAAACAAACAAAAGTGAGTACCAATCCGTGAAATCTTTACAACGTCACTACTGGCAGTTGAAAAACATCGAATATATGGTGATGAAAATTGAAGAAATTGAAAATAGTAAAAAAGCTGCAGCACCGGAAGCAGCTCAAGCAGCTGAACAGGAGCAAAGTTAATGCCGGAGCAGGAGGAGAGTCATGACAAACACGCTCCGGCTGTTTTTTAACTAGAAATGGCCAACTCCATCACTGTACATAAACGCGTAATCCACGCACATACCTGTAATGTCTGGCATAAGCTAGCACAAATCGTATAAAATCTCGGGAATTAGGAAAAGATGATTGACGAAAGCCCTGTTTTTTAAGTAAGATAATAGTATTAATTCTTTTGTGAATAATGACGTAACTACATAAATTGAATGCTGTGATCAGGAGTAGTACGGTGGAAAGCTGCTTTTAGAGAGGAAACCGATTGGTGAAAGGTTTCTAAGTTAGTATCCCCTGAAGTCGTCTGTGAGCTGTATCCGTGAAGTGAGTAACGGGTGCCGGCAGAAGCCGTTATCTTATTTGAGAGCCGATTAAGAATCGCAAAACACGCGATGATTCTCTTTTTCGGAAAAAAGGTGGCACCGCGAAAAACTTCCTTCGTCCTTTTGAGATGAGGAAGTTTTTTTATGGAAAAAAAGCCATTATAGGAGGAATAATTATGGAAGATAATCTACAAGCAATGCCAACGAAATATGATCCGCAAAGTATCGAAAAAGGCCGCTATGAGTGGTGGTTAGAAGGGAAATACTTTGAAGCCGCACCTGATGAAACAAAAGAACCGTATACGATTGTAATCCCGCCGCCGAATGTGACAGGAAAGCTTCATTTAGGTCATGCATGGGATACCACACTCCAAGATATTCTAACTCGTATGAAACGGATGCAAGGAATGGACGTACTTTGGCTGCCGGGAATGGACCATGCGGGGATTGCTACTCAAGCGAAAGTAGAACAAAAACTTCGTGCAGACGGCATAAGCCGATATGACCTAGGACGCGAGAAATTCCTCGAAGAAACATGGAAGTGGAAAGAAGAATATGCAGGACATATCCGCGATCAATGGGCGAAATTAGGATTGGGTCTAGATTACTCCCGTGAACGATTTACCCTTGATTCAGGTTTGTCGAAAGCTGTTAATAAGGTGTTTGTTGACTTATACAAAAAAGGTCTAATCTATCGTGGGGAACGAATCATTAACTGGGATCCAGCTACGAAAACAGCCCTTTCTGATATAGAAGTTATTCATAAGGATGTTCAAGGTGCCTTCTATCATATGAAATATCCGCTTGCTGATGGTTCAGGTGAAATTGAAATAGCAACTACTCGTCCAGAAACGATGCTTGGTGATACAGCAATTGCGGTTCATCCAGAAGACGATCGTTATAAACACCTGATCGGAAAAACAGTTATTTTACCAATCGTTGGACGTGAAATTCCGATTGTTGGCGATGATTATGTTGAAATTGATTTTGGTTCAGGGGTTGTAAAAATTACACCGGCACATGATCCGAATGACTTTGAAGTAGGGAACCGCCATAATCTTGAACGCATTCTTGTTATGAACGAAGACGGTACGATGAATGCAAAAGCTGGTATTTATGAAGGAATGGACCGTTTTGAATGCCGTAAGCAAATTGTTAAAGATCTTCAAGAACAAGGTGTATTGTTCAAAATCGAAGAACATCTTCACTCAGTTGGCCACTCCGAACGAAGCGGAGCTGTTGTAGAACCTTATCTTTCTACACAATGGTTTGTAAAAATGCAGCCGCTTGCTGATGCTTCTATTGAATTACAGAAGAAATCCGAGGACGAAAAAGTTAATTTTGTTCCTGAACGTTTTGAAAATACGTACTTACGCTGGATGAAGAATATTCATGATTGGTGTATTTCTCGTCAGCTTTGGTGGGGACATAGAATTCCTGCTTGGTACCATAAAGAAACTGGCGAAGTCTATGTGGGTCAAGAAGCACCAGCAGACAGCGAGATGTGGGAACAGGATAATGATGTGTTAGATACTTGGTTCAGTTCAGCACTTTGGCCATTTTCTACAATGGGCTGGCCGGATACTGATCAAGCTGATTTCAAACGCTATTACCCAACCGGTGCACTTGTAACTGGTTATGATATCATTTTCTTCTGGGTTTCACGGATGATCTTCCAAGGAATTGAATTTACCGGTGAGCGTCCATTTAAAGATGTGCTTATTCACGGACTGGTTCGCGATGAACAAGGCCGGAAAATGAGTAAATCACTGGGTAATGGTGTCGATCCAATGGAAGTGATTGAGAAGTATGGCGCCGATTCATTACGTTATTTCTTGTCAACAGGCGGATCACCAGGTCAAGATCTTCGTTACAGTACGGAAAAAGTTGAATCCGTATGGAACTTTGCGAATAAGATCTGGAATGCTTCGCGCTTTGCCTTGATGAACATGGACGGCTTGAAATATGAAGAAATCGATTTAAATGGTGAAAAATCAGTAGCCGATAACTGGATTTTAACTCGTTTAAATGAAACGATTGAAACCGTAACAAGACTAGCTGATAAATATGAGTTCGGTGAAGTCGGCCGTGCGCTTTATAACTTCATCTGGGATGACTTCTGTGATTGGTACATTGAAATGGCGAAACTGCCATTATACGGTGAAGACGAAGCAGCGAAGAAAACAACACGTTCAATTCTTGCTTATGTTCTTGATAACACAATGCGCCTGCTTCACCCGTTTATGCCGTTTATTACCGA
>NZ_JAZVJO010000356.1:0-3822 GCF_059453735.1 Peribacillus sp.
AAGCGGGTTACTCCTCGTATCTAAAAAAGAAAAAGGAATCCAGACAGCAGAGGACTTAGGCGGGAACAAGGTTGGTAAGTGGATGGGCGGGAATGAGTTTGAACTATTAGCGTTATTTGATAAATATGGGTACGATCAAAACAAAGACCTTTCTTTTGTGAAGCAAGGGTTTACGATGGATCAGTTTTTAGGCGGGGATCTAGATGCGGCTTCAGCGATGACATATAACGAATACCAGGTAGTGCTTGAAGAAGGTATTTCTGAAAGTGATCTAACAGTGATTGATATGAATGATGAAGGTGTAGCCATGCTTGAGGATAATTTATTTGCAAATAAAGAGTGGCTTTCTGAGAATAAAGAAGTCGCAGCTAAGTTTCTCCGTGCATCCATCAAAGGGTGGAAAGATGCGGTGGAGAATCAAGATTATGCAGTGGATGCTGTAATGAAGGCAGCAGAAGGAGGAAGTACATCTAAAGATCATCAGTTAAAAATGATGAGTGAAGTTGCCAAACTCGTTGTGCCAGAGGGCTTTGATGCAGAGAAAATTGGTACCATTGATGATGCGATGTTTAAACAAACAGCTGATATTGCACATGAATTCGGCGTAATAGAAAAACCGGCTAATCTTGACGATGCTTATACTCATGAAATTTTGGAGATGGCAGCGGGTAAATAGCTTTCCTGATTTCAAACAAACTCCCCACCGTTAAGGATCGGGAGTTTGTTTATTAACTTCATGATTGTAATAATCCAACAATGTACTCAGCAGCTTCTTCACTGTTGAGTGTATCTGTTTGCACTTTTAAATGGTGCTTGGAATAGATACTTTGCCTGTTGTAAAAAAGTTCTTTTATTTCTTCCACTGATTTGCCTTGTAAAACTGGACGACTATCCATAAGTAAATGGAGTCTTTCTTTCCAAGAATCCCATGTTACATCGAGAAAGATGACCGTACAATTGGTTAAGCAAATCTGTTGCACTTCTTCTTGTAAAAAGGCGCCTCCCCCGACGGAGATAACCTTGCCTGGTTGATTAGAGAACTGAGAAATAAGGCTTTTTTCCTTTTGCCTAAATGCTTGTTCTCCATACGTTTTGAAAAATGCTGATGTGGTCATCTTGTATGCAGTTTCAATTTCTTTATCGATATCGATAAACTCACGGGATAATTTGTTGGCAACGAGTTTACCAATCGTCGTTTTACCTGCCCCCATAAACCCGATAAAGACAATGCTTTTTTCTTTGAGCAATCTATCCGTGCTATTCATTAGTAGCTGGCCTCTTTCATCTTTAGTGATTTTTAAGTTTTCCAAAATACCGAATATAACACTGACATCTTCTTATGTTATCTGAAAATTCATATTTTGTCCATGCGTTCACTTTGACAAAAATCTAGCAGCTAAAATTATAGTTTCAGATTTATGATCGTAGGGTTTAAATCTAGTTTTTATTTTTTGATAAAAAAACATACAGGCCTAAAAAGATTACTAACAATGCAGGGACAACAGCTGCCATAGTTTCAACCCCTTATTCGAATTTGTTACTACTACTACGTATATAAAAGGACAAAGTTTCGTAAATCGTAAACTTCAGTGGGTTGCGCACATGAAGTATGTGGACTTCTTGTGTCAATTTTAAAATACTCATTCGAGATAAATGGGCATTCGATTTAGTAGCAATACCCAATCACCGTACATATTTTGAAGTAAACGTTGGGGAAAAAAGAAGTGGTTTCAATTTCCCTTTTATGATGCTCATCTTACTATACGGAGGTTATCTAAATGAATGAGTTCCAAAATCAACTGCAAATGTTAAATGTGGATCAGTTTCAGGCAAGTCAGCCCGTTCAATGGGGGCAAGATCCTTCTGGTCAATGGGTGCAAAATCCGAATACAATGGAAGATTCTCGTCTGATTGGTTTTGGCTTTGGGTGCTTTTTATGTTTTGGCTGTTTTGGCTGCGGAGGTTGTGGTGGTTGTGGGAGATGCGGCGGCTGCGGACGTTGTGGAAGATGTGGTAGATAAGGATATCTAAAGATTGAGTCTCTGCTGAGCAGGGACTTCTTTAGGTTAGACATATGAGACAAGTTGTCATACATAGAATGAGAGTGAACGACATGGAACAGAATGGAGTTTTCAAGTTAGGAGGAGCGTAATGGATTTGACCTCTTCTATGAAGTTGAAAGTGAAACGGGACACGTTTTTTCTTCCAGAACCTACTAGAGGCGTGTATTTTCGGAATAATACCAGTTCCTTTCGTATGGAGGGCACGACGATTGCTCAGTGGGTTGAAACGCTTTTACCGATGTTTAACGGTAAACATACACTGGGCGAGTTAACAGCTGGATTGCCAAGCACATACGAAAATATGGTCCTGGAAATAGCCAATGTTTTATACAAAAATGGATTTGTCCGGGACATGAGTCAAGAACGTCCACATCAGTTGAAGGAAGAGGTTTTGATTAAGCATGCCTCACAGATTCAATTTTTAGAGAACATGATTGATTCTGGAGCCTATCACTTTCAAATGTATCGCCAGAAAAAAGTATTAGCAGTTGGTTCAGGGGATTTATTTGTTTCTTTGGTTGCGGCTTTGCTGGACTCAGGCTTACCTGCCTTCCATACGTTTATTACAGAAAGAGTACCCACAAATAAAAAACGTTTGAATGAACTTGTAAAGCATGCATGTAAGTCTGATACCGAAGTAAGGGTTGAAGACATCTCCTGGAAGTTCGAAGGAAATAGTTCTTGGCGGGAGTTGGTAAGGTCATTTGATGCAATCTTGTATGTGTCTCAAGAAGGTGATGAAGGAGAATTAGGCAGTCTGCAAGCTGCATGTAAGGAAGAAAAGAAAGTGTTTTTCCCAGCAATCATCCTCAATCAGACAGGGATAGCTGGTCCAATAGTTACTCAAGAATCGGTTGGTTCCTGGGATTCGGTGCGGCGTCAATTACATCAATCGGTGCTGAGTGCAGAACCTGGTTTTTCTGCTTTTTCAGTTACAGCAGGAGCCATGTTGGCTAACATTCTTGCTTTTGAATTATTTAAAGAACTAACAGGGGTCACCAAACCCGAAGAAACGAATCAGTTTTATCTACTTGATTTGGAGACGTTAGAAGGAAAGTGGCATCGCTATCTTCCGCACCCGTTGGTGACAGGTAAAGCAAAAGTAAAATGGGTAGAAGATGCTGATGAAAGGCTTGGGAATAGTTCAACAAGAACGGAAGAGGGAAACTTATTTCTATTCTTTAGCCGGTTGACCTCACCGCAGTCAGGGATTTTCCATAGCTGGGAAGAAGGAGAGTTAAAGCAGCTTCCGCTTGCTCAGTGTCGTGTCCAAGTGGTTGATCCATTGTCGAAAGGGTTTGCTGAACTGCTGCCGGAGATAATTTGTTCGGATTTAACGCATAAGGAAGCACGAAGAGAAGCGGGACTTTCTGGAATTGAAAGGTATTCGGCAGAGATCATCAAACAGCTCAAACCAACCTTATCGTCTGAAGAATTTCTAGGGATTGGTACAGGAGAAACATTTGCTGAATGTGTTTGCCGAGGTCTTCAAAAATGGTTGAATGTTGAGTTTACTAAGCATGCATATAGTCAAGAGAATACAGCAGATAACGTCGTGTTAGACACGGTAGAAGATGAACGCTGTCGCTATTACTTACAGGCGCTGACGACCATAGCAGGCATACCAAAGATTGCACGTGGTAAGAATATATCTGGTTTCCCAGTAATCTGGGTCAATACGGACGATAGTTGGTATGGAAGTATAGGGGTAACCCTGACCTTTGCTTTGCGAAATGCGTTACAACAGGCCTTGATGAAC
>NZ_JAZVJO010000357.1:0-2587 GCF_059453735.1 Peribacillus sp.
AACGAGGCTTATTCAAAAGAGCAGCGGATGAACATTCTTCTTCACTAAAGTGGGAATTACAGCTGAAAAAAGTCGACTTTAATGAAGTGATGGGGGCGATTTCTACACTAAAACCATTGTATCGGATTCCTTTATTATTACGGCATTATTATGGATTCACATATGTTGAAATCGGTGAAATTCTAAATTGTCAGGAAGGTACCGCGAAATCTAGAGTCAATAAAAGCATAAAACTGGTTAGAAAGGAGATGCAAGAAGATGAAGGTCGATGAAGAAAAGAAAATTAAAGAAGCATTTGAAAAAATCACTGAAGGAATAGAAAGTTCACCCCCCAATCTAGCGACATTATCGATGATGTTGAATAAGAAAAAATCGGAACACAAGAGAAGGCTAAATAGAGAATTGATGTTTTTTATGCTGATCGCCAGCTTCTGCATTATCATTCTAACGTTAGTTTTAGCAAATGCACCTACTCTTTATATCGGCATTCAAGTATTGGGAATCGTTTCCGTACCTTGTGTCATGATTTGGAGAAATAAAAAATCAGAACAAGGTGATTCAGTCCTATGAACATAAATATAGAGAATCTTTCAGTAGAAAACCAATTTATCTTGTTTATCGGGATTGGATTATTGTTACTTATTCAAAGTACATCTATCTTTATTTCTGCAAGAAGACGCGGTAAAAACCCCTGGTTTTGGGGGTTTATAGGTTTATTAAATATTCCTTCAGGTACTATTTTTTATTATTTATTTGTGATTTATCCTGAGAAACGAAAGGAGCGTAAGAAAAATGGATAATACTCTATTGATTCAGCTTTTAGTGCCCGTTATCATTTTACAATTCATTTTAGTCGTGACCGCGCTGGTTAGCTTGAAAAATACGGAATATACAAATGGTCCGAAATGGCTATGGGTTCTGATTATCCTTTTCGTCAATCTCATCGGTCCAATTGTCTTCTTTATTTTTGGAAAAAGAGGACGGAGGACATGAGTTTTTATGTGAAGAACTTATCAAAAACATTTAATGATCAAGTGGTTGTCAATGATGTAAGTTTTGAATTGGAACACGGACGTTGTGTGGCCTTGATTGGTCCAAATGGCGCTGGAAAAACGACACTATTGAAGATGTTAACAGGTTTAATTGCATATAAACAGGGAGAAATATCATTCCAAAAAGAAAAAGAATGGAAGCAGGATATCGGTTTTTTACCGCAGGTTCCCTATTTTTATGAGTGGATGACCCCAGGGGAATTTTTACGTTTTGTAGGTGGCTTATCCAAGATGGATGAAGATCTTTTATCTAGGAAAATAGAGGAAGTTCTTACCGCCACAGGGCTTATAGATGTGAGGAATAAGAAAATCCAAGGTTTTTCAGGAGGAATGAAGCAGCGACTCGGTTTAGCTCAAGCCATACTGCATGAACCAGCACTTCTCTTTTTAGATGAACCCGTATCTGCACTTGATCCTGTTGGCAGGCGTGAGGTTATGACCATTCTGTCCAACTTGAAAGCAAAGACGACGATTCTATACTCGACGCATGTATTGCACGATGCAGAAGAAATTAGTGATGATATTCTTTTGATGAAGAACGGAGAAATCATCTCACATGGAACGCTGGAACAGTTATTATCTCAAACTTCAAATGTGTATGTAGTCGAAAGTTCATCTGCATTTCCATCAGAGAATAACTTTAACCTAAATTTGCTCAAGCCTAATAAAGCAGAGGTCTCATTTCAATCTGTTGAAGAGAAAAAACAGTTTTTACAATGGTGTGTGGATCAAGATATCAACCTCGTTTCCTTTCAAGAAAATAAACAAACGCTCGAAACGTTATTTATGGAAGCGGTGAAACCATGAGAGGATTTTTCACACTTGTTAACAAAGAATACTTAGGTATTATACGCAGTAAAAAAATCATCTGGCTGCCCATCGTTTTTATGCTGATGACGCTCACCCAGCCACTCACTTTGTATTACATGGAGGATATTTTAAAAATGGGAGGGGGGCTTCCGGAAGGATCTATTTTGCAAATGCCTGTACCTAATGCAGGGGAAGTCATGGCATCCGTCCTGTCGCAGTTAAATACATTAGGGGTTCTCGTCATAGTGGTAGCGGTAATGTCAACAATCTCAGATGAACGAAAAAGTGGATCGTTAACATTTATCCTCACCCGGCCCGTATCTAGTTTGCAAATCGTGGGCAGTAAAACACTTGCCGAAGGATCGATAGTGATTGTATCGTTTATCTGTGGCTATCTCTTATCCTATTATTATACGGTTATTTTGTTTTCTACCATTCCCATTCAACAAGTAATCGAAAGCATGCTGATTTATAGCTTATATTGCTTGTTCATTGTTGTCTGTGTTGTCTTCAGCAGTGCACTATTAAATAGCAATGGAGCCATTGCAATCGTGAATATCTTGTTTTTCTCCGTCTTGTCGATTGCCAGCAGTCTGTTTTCGGATTTCCTAAAATGGAGCCCAGCTGAATTAAGCAGCCATGCCATGAGCAAGTTGATTAACGAACCGACTAACGGCTTAGCTGGAAGTATTTTTGTAACGATCTTTCTGATGATCTTGTTGCTT
>NZ_JAZVJO010000358.1:0-9267 GCF_059453735.1 Peribacillus sp.
CCTGTGCGGAACGACTTTTTCTGAATATGATGGGGTTAAAAAATAGGGAAGATAGTTACACTTTCTTGGCGGCATAGCTCCGATATTGTTGTTGAATTCAGTTTCAGAGGTATTACGGATAAGCTTCCGATCCACCGTTTGTGCGGAATTAGCAAGTTTATGTGCGCTTCAGGACATTTTGTGTGCAAAAACCAGTTATTTATGTGCGCTTCAGCCTAAATCGTGTGCGGAACGACTTTTCGAGGCTATTGCAAATATCCCAACTCCATGTCTGAAGATTTCAGTGCGCTATGGTAAAATGAGGGCAATGAGTTGAAGGAGAGATATTTATGACTGAACAGAGGAAGCTGTATGGTGAAGAGCGACGGAATAAGCTGCTTGAGATTTTGAGGGAGAGCCCGGAGCCTGTGACGGGTAGTGAGTTGTCACGGATGACGCATGTGAGCCGCCAGGTGATTGTCAGTGATGTTACGCTGTTGAAAGCTAAAAATGAGCCGATTATCGCGACCAGTCAGGGCTATATTTACATGTCTCCGACCAATTCGAAGCATTATGAACGGATTATTACTTGCTCACATTCTCCGGAACAAACCGAGCAGGAATTGAATTTACTTGTTGATCTTGGCATTACGATTAAGGATGTAAAAATAGAGCATCCTGTGTATGGAGATTTGACCGCTTCAATCATGGTCAGCAGCCGTAGAGAGGTGCGTCAGTTCATTCAGCGGATTGCCGATAGTAATGCCTCCTATCTTTCTGTTTTGGCAAACGGCGTTCATCTGCATACCTTATCCGCGGACTCCGAGCAACATCTCGACGAAGCTGAAGCTGCTTTAAAAGAGGCAGGATTTCTAATCGACTACATAAGTTGACTTAACCTAAAAGGCCTGTCCCCAAATTGGAGACAGGCCTTTTAAGTTAAACCATTTGTGGCTTTCCCACCTTAAAGCTTGGATAGCTGCCGAGAACATTGACTTTACAGCCGAGTGCCTCCATTTCGGACATAGCACCAGGAATAAGAATATCATCCATTTTCCTATCTATATCGATAATGAAAAAGTAATTGCCTAGACCGGTTTTCAATGGTCTTGATTCAATTTTCGTTAAATTGAGGCCACGCCAAGCAAAGGCGGACAACACTTTATGGAGTGCCCCGGAAGTATCGACAGGGAGTGTCACCATAAGCGTCGTTTTGTAGCCTTGTTCACTCGTTAAATGGTCATCAAAGCTGACTTCTTGTTTCGAGACTACGATAAATTTTGTATGGTTATGGCTGTAATCATGGATTTTTCTCTTGGCGATTTTTAAGCCATACACGTCTGCTGCCATTTCATTAGCAATGGCGGCAATCTTTCTATTCGGATTTTCGCTGACCATTTTAGCAGCAGCTGCCGTTGATGTTGTGCTTTCATAGGGTACGCCCTTCAGCTCTTTATGGAGGAACTTATGACACTGAGCGATGGCATGCGAATGAGAATAAACAATTTCTGGTTTGAAAGACGGTGTATCATTGTCCGGATGAATCATATAATGCTGTTCAATAGGAGCGGTAATATCTCCACGAATGGGCAGCTTTGCTTCGTGGTATAAATAATCGATGGTTATATTAACGGAACCTTCAAGTGCGTTTTCAATAGGAACAACCGCTACTTCTACTTCCCCGTCATTTACAGCATCCAGACAATCCGGGATGGTCGACAGGGGCACTTTATAATCATTAGGAAATAGACGGCTTACGGCTATATCCGTGAATGTTGCTTTAGGACCCAGAAATGCAATTTGTTTATACATGTATGACGCTTCCTCTCACGGAAAATTTACTGTTTATCTTATGCTATTTTCAGTACTTTTACAATGAATAAGTTTGAAAATTCACGAAAAATAGATAATTGGACTCTATAAAAAAATGCCCCGCACCATAAGTGGTGGGGGCATTGATTTAAGCTCCTGTGCCAAGTACTTCAACTTTTTCAACAAACTCCATTTGACGAAGGCGTGTCATTAACTCATCAACCGGCATACTCATGCTGCCGGTATTTAATGAGAGCGTAACGTTTGCACGCCCCTGTAAAGGGATTGTCTGGTGGATAGTCAGGACATTACATCCTGATGAGGCAACTACATGTAAAAGTTCCGAAAGCGTGCCTGATCGGTCCTCCAGATAGAAAAAGAGGGTAACGAGCTGTTCTTTAACGATTGTATGAAACGGAAAAACTGTATCACGGTATTTATAGAAAGCACTTCTGCTAAGATCCACTTTCTGAACGGCGTCCCAGATCGACTCTGCTCTTCCCCGTTCTATCAGTTCCTTCGCATCTAGTGTTTTCTTCATCGCTTCTGGTAGCACATCTTCTCGAACCAGGTAAAACTTTTTATCGGTCTTATCCATGCAGCGCACTCCAATCCCTCACCTTGGCACCTAACGCCATTATCTATTCATCAATCTACAAATTCAAACTCATACTCAAGAATGCGGACGATATCGCCGTCTTTCGCTCCACGTTGACGAAGAACCTCATCGACTCCAAACGAACGGATCTGACGAGCGAAACGTTTAACGGATTCATCACGAGTGAAATCAGTCATCTTGAAAAGACGTTCAATCTTGAAGCCAGAGACTACGAAACAGCCATCCGGTTCACGTGTAACATCGAATTCATCCTTTTGTGATACATGCTTGTAAAGAACACGGTGAATTCCGTTATCTTCTGCTTCATCATGATCAAGCGGGAATTCTGGTGTTTCTTCAATTTTATCTACAATCGCATAAACAAGTTCACGTAGTCCTGAACGATTTACAGAAGAAATCGGGAAAATTGGATAGTCTTCCGTTAACTTTTCACGGAATGTCTGCAAGTTTTCTTCCGAATCAGGCATATCCATTTTACTAGCTACGATGATCTGCGGACGCTCAAGTAAACGTAAATTGTATTCATTTAATTCATTGTTGATAGTCAGGTAATCTTCATAAGGGTCGCGTCCTTCAAGTCCTGACATATCGATTACATGGACAATTGCCCGTGTCCGTTCGATATGACGAAGGAATTGATGTCCTAGACCTACGCCTTGTGATGCACCTTCAATTAGTCCTGGCAAATCAGCTAAAACAAAACTACGATGATCTTCCGTTTCAACCATTCCTAAATTAGGAACAATTGTGGTGAAATGATAATCTGCAATCTTAGGTCTTGCTGCAGAAACTACAGAAAGAAGCGTTGATTTACCGACACTTGGGAAGCCGACAAGTCCCGCATCAGCAAGCAATTTAAGCTCCATAGTAATTTCACGTTCTTGTCCAGGTTCACCATTTTCAGCGATTTCCGGAGCTGGATTGGACGGAGAGGAGAAACGAGAGTTTCCGCGTCCACCGCGTCCGCCCTTAGCAACAACAGCCCGTTGGCCATGTTCAATAAGATCGGCAAGTACTTCGCCGGTAGTCGCATCTGTAACCACCGTACCCGGTGGAACTTTAACAATCATATCACTCGCATTTTTACCGTGCATGTTTTTAGACATACCGTGTTCTCCGCGTGGTGCTTTGAAATGCCGTTGGTAACGGAAATCCATTAGCGTACGCAGTCCTTCTTCTACTTCGAAAATCACATTCGCTCCATTACCGCCGTCTCCGCCAGCTGGACCGCCCATTGGTACATATTTTTCGCGGCGGTAGGCAACGACACCGTTCCCACCGTCTCCGCCTTTTACTAATACTTTGACCTGATCAATAAACATGCAATCACTTCCTTGTTTTCTGTATGTAACCTTGATGCATTACATATATTTTTACCACTTTAAATCTTCATATCCAACGTAAATACAACACATGTTTCAGTAAATTCCGATGACATATGCTCTAGTTTATCCAGCGGCTGGGAAAGCAAACGCTTAAGTGAATCATCTTCTTTGCGGCTTCCCTCTAAGTCAAAGGAAAAACGAATATTCTTTGCATTTGTTTCAAAGATAGAAACGGTAAGCACATTTTCACTATACCCATCCAGCGATTCGTTCAAGATAGCAAATAATTTACGTGTCCAGGCTGTTATCGTTTCATCGAGATTCGAACAGCCTTTTATGGTATCAATGACCTCGAACTCACAGCGGAAAGCACAGGGCTGCCAATTTGCCGTCATAAGAAGTTCACCGAATTGCGGCATTTTCAAATTGGACAGCCTTGCTTCATGCTGAGATTCAATAATGATTTCTTCAATAATGGCCCGTGCACGATCACTTCTCTCGAGTTCCAGGTTCCCTTTAATTAACTGAATCTTATTGAGCCAATCATGTCGTGAGTGGCGTAGAATTTCCACGGTCGTCCATTCATTATCCATTCCATTAACTCCTACCATTCAATAGAACATTCCATACGCTCTATCATGTCAGATGATTTCTTTAGTATATCAAAAAAAGCTAGAAGGTAGAATAGAGTAATCTCCCTCTAAAACATGAAAGCCATCGTCCAAAGGACCCGTTTCGGCACAAGAGTGCTTCGGACGATGGCAGAGCAAAGTCATCTAGGATGTAAAAAATTAAAATAGGAGCATAGACGTTTTTGGGAGACAATAAAAAAGAAAAGCCCTGACTCCTTCCTTTTCACACATATGTAGCAAAACATTCATACGAACGAGCTGCCGCAATATATTGTGTTCAATAGAAGGAGCCGGACCCTATAAACCAGCTTCTAAAAGAAAGCTGTATTATGCTTCTTGTGCTGCTGGATAAACGCTGACTTTTTTACGGTCACGACCGTAACGTTCGAATTTAACAACACCATCCACTTTCGCGTATAGTGTGTCATCTCCGCCGCGTCCTACGTTTTCACCAGGATAGATTTTAGTACCGCGTTGACGGTAAAGGATAGAACCACCAGATACGAATTGACCATCCGCACGCTTAGCGCCTAAACGCTTCGATTGGGAGTCACGTCCGTTTCTTGTAGAACCTACTCCCTTTTTGGAAGCAAAGAACTGAAGATCTAATCTTAACATATGTTCCACCTCCTATTGTCTGAGGATAATTTTCATGTATTTTCCATAATCACGTTCGATAGTCTGTAATGATACAAGCATCCCGTCCAACAACAGCTGAACCTTTTCCCGTGATGATTCTGAAAGATCTTCAGGGATCACACAGTTCAGGTAGCCGCCTTGTCCGCTCTGCTTAATCTCAGGTTTTACATCCGTTAAGGACATAATTGCATTAACAGCCCCGAAGGTAACTGCCGATACACCTGCACATACAATATCAGAACCTTTTTTAGCAAAATCAGCATGTCCACTTAAGGTGAAGGAATGAATCCGTCCTTGAGCGACATCGAAAGTTATCTTTATCATATTCAGCCTTATGCGTTAATTTCGCCGATAACGACTTTAGTATAAGGTTGACGATGACCTAGCTTTCTATGATAGTTCTTCTTCGCTTTGTAACGGAATACAGTGATTTTCTTTTGCTTCCCTTGTTTTTCAACAGTACCTGTTACAGTAGCGCCTTCAACTAGAGGAGCTCCAACTTTCACGTCTTCGCCGCCTACGAATAAAACTTTGTCAAATGTAACAGTTTCGCCTGCTTCAAGGTTTAATTTTTCAATATAAACCGTTTCGCCAGCTGCTACTTTAATTTGTTTACCGCCAGTTTCAATAATTGCGTACATACTTGCACCTCCTTGGATCTCTCAGACTCGCCAAGCACAGGCGTTTTACGAAGCCGTAAAAACTTTGGAACCTGATTTGAGCGGTTGTAGCACGGGTGCTACAAACATAACAGTAAAATTTTATCACATATAAAAACCTCTGTCAATCTCATTCCTAGATTTTTATTCGTAAACCGATTTTGCTTGTTTAAGTTCTTTGTATGAACCAAAACGTTTGATTGTATAGCTGTTTAGCTGTCCCTCTATATAGGTAACAAGTAATTTCTTCCCAATTAATGCTTCAATCCATTCTCGTCCTGAATCTTTGGCCCCAAGTAAAACGTCAGCTACAGCTTGACTCATCTCGACCCAGACCGCCTCATCTACGCTTCTTCGATGTTCGAACAGCTCGCGTTCCAAGCGGAAAGCAACCGTTTCCGGACTATCCACTCTTCCAGTCCCTTGGCAAACGGTACACTGATTAGTCAGCTTGTCTTGCAGCGACGGGGCTGTACGCTTCCTTGTAAGTTGAAGAATCCCCAGTTCAGTAAACCCGACAATTTGGACATGTCGGTTATCCTGTTTCATTTCTTTTGTCATTGCTGCAACAATTGCTTTTCGATGCTTCTCTTCAGTCATATTAATAAAGTCTACTAGAATGATACCTGCTAGATTACGCAATATGATTTGGTGAACCACTTCACTCGCAGCTTCGAGATTCGTTTCAAACAGTGTCTGCTCTTTTTGTGCTTTGCCGATAAATTTCCCTGTGTTGACATCAATAATCGTAAAGGCTTCCGTTTCTTCTATGATTAATGAACCGCCATTTGGTAATGGTACTTGTTTATTTAGTGATTCACTCACTTGTGTTTGGATATGATATTTAGCAAAGAGATCACCAGGACCGGAATCATACGTAACCGTCCATTCACTATTCTGATCATCCAGACGCTTTTTCAATTCTTGGCAGCTTTCAAAGTCATCTAAAATGATTTCACCGAACTGTGTTGAAGCAATTTTAACTGTTAACATGTCTAAGAATGAATCCCGCGCATAAACCAGCCCCGGTTTCTTAGCTAAATCGGCACGCTTAGCCAAATTTTGATAGGCAGCACGTAAGGCATGAAGCTGCTTTAAAAAATCGTCTTCGCTTTGATTTTCCATAGAAGTCCTAACGATTAATCCTTCAAGTTCCTGCTTATGCTCGGATGCTACTTTTCTCCAATAACTTTGTAAACGGTGATTCGTAAATTTCTTGGATACGCCAAGATAATCATTGCCATATATGTAGACGAGTGACGGACTGGAAAGCTCAATCATGGCACTCAATTTCGCTCCCTTAGAACCCGCTTCATCACGGCTGACTTGAACAAGCAGCTTTTGGCCTTGATGGATATACGAACTAATTCCCTTAATGGGCAGGTTCTTACTCTTATCTTGTTGAAAGGCAGGAAGCTCATCCCGATGTAACAAACCATTTTTATCCGCGCCATATTCAACAAATACAGCCTCCATACCCGGCATCACCTTGGTTACTTTACCTATATAAATATTTCCAACTGTACTCTCTTGTTGCGGCTGCGCAACTTCCAGTCTGACAACTCGTTCATTTTCCAGCACAGCATATCTTTTTTCTCGTGTAACTAGACTGGCAATTATTTTTTTCATGACAAAAAACCCCTTCTTCATGTGGGGACAGCAGACTTGTGTTAGTCCATCCTGCAACCATTTGAAGAAAGGATATCATATCTAATAGGAATATAACAATTCACCGATACTAGCGGATGTCAATTTGTCGGAAAAATAGGCATGAAGAATTTCATTTTCATCTAGTGCCCCGCTTTCCCGCCCATCTTTTAAGACAATGACAGGATGCTTACACCCTCTTTGAAAACGTTCAAGCACCTCAATAATTTTTTCATTTTGATCGACCTTAATTGGTTTAAGCATCTCAAGCGTGCTATTACGTCCATAATGACGCTCGAGCAGAAAACGAATAAACGCAAAGTATCGCTGCTTCCATTCCATCACCAGTGTAAAAATAATAAACCCAGCAATAATCCATGCATTCAAATTCATTGGTTCAGCCAGTAAGATATAGAAAAAACCTAAAACCGCGATCGCCGATGACAACAAAATCGTTAACCGATGAGCATCAATAAAGGAGCGTTTTAGGGATAGACCTAAAAAGAGTAGTTTCCCCCCGTCGAGCGGCCAGATTGGCAGCAGATTAAAGAGCATGACGGCTGAATTCATATAGAAAAATTGCTGATATAATTCAAAAGAAACCAGCGAAAATGTATACATCAAATAAGCGACACCAACGAGCCAAAGATGCTGGATGGGTCCAGCTAAAATGACGAGAAGTTCCTCCCTCATTGATTTATTCCCATATTCCTCGGTTTCAACAGAACCACCGAACGGGAGAATCTGAATGGCTTTAATCCGCCAATTAAAGTGATTAGCTGTCACCGCATGTCCCATTTCATGGACAAAAACAATGCAAAAAAGCATTAAGATTTGTGTGAAATGAGCGGTAATAACCGCAATCCCCATAACAACCCAAAGCGTCGGATGGATGTTAATTTTCTGAAGAAGCTTAATACTTTCATTCAAAGGAAATCACCTTTTTAGGATCAATAAATGCATCATCCTTTTTGATGGCAAGATAAAAGGATCCTTTTGATCCATCTTGACTTGCCGTTACTTGTCCAATTTCCGCTCCCTTTTTCACCGTTTCAAAGAGGGTTACATTGATGTTTTCAAGTTCTCCATACCATGATTCTGATTTATCCACATGTTGAATCACAACCGTTTTCCCAAGTCCCTCTTTCGTTCCGGCAAAGATAATTAATCCACCATTCAGCGCCTCTACCTTTGAGTTACTGCCGGTTTCAAGGATAATCCCCTCTCCATTTGTTTCAAAACTTTCGGTAATCTTACCAGACACAGGCTGTGCAAATTGACCATCACTCTCTGCCACATTCGTAATCGTGTTATCAGATGGTAAAAAAGCGATAGGCTTCCCGAACGTATCCTCATACCAGGATGACACAGCCGCAAATTGGAATTCCTGTTTCATTGCCGTAGAAACAGCATTCCGCGCTGGATCAAACTGTGGAGAAGGATGCCTAAACAGCACAGCCACAATTAAGAATAAGCATGCTGCACCTAAAATTTTAAAAAGAAAGTATTCCTTCTTAAACAGCGGATGATCCTTTTCTCGATTACCTGTTTCAAAGGAGACACTTTCGTACCCATATTGCTCCTGATTATCCACTTTCATCTCTGACCACGGAATCTCAGTCCGCTTACTCTCAAGCTTACTCTCAAGCCTTCTCCGCTTTGCAATCCGATCTTGTATCTCCTTCCTGCGGTCTCCCAACAAGCATCACCCTTCCCCAAGCCTTTGTAATCAGCATATGACACCCTTGTCCAGACTATGACTTTGATGTTGCTCCTTAAACGAAAAAAACACCTCCAGCATAACTGGAGGTGTCAGACTGTAGAAAATTGCTGAAATCAAGTTTCTCTACAGTCTTCTTTTATTAGTTTTTAAAATGGGGCTGTTGATTTCCGTTCCAGGCGCTTCGCTTTCCGCGGGAGTCTTCACGCCCTCCTCTCCAATCAACCGTCTATCT
>NZ_JAZVJO010000359.1:0-2588 GCF_059453735.1 Peribacillus sp.
CTAGCAGGTGCTGGAGCAGCCTTTGGATATGAAGAATTTTACGATGAAAAGAATGGCTATAAAAACTATGTAAGCAGCGCAGAGGCAATCGAGGCTGCAGCAGCTTCTATTCCTACTGCCACTTCTCCGTCACAGCCGGAGCAAGCCGCCACTTTTTCGGATGTGGACGGCAAGGTTACGGAAGTAACGGATGAAAAAATCACGGTTGAGGTACCATTCCTGGGAGCAAAAACCTTTACGATTGATAAAAATACGAAGATTGAAGACTTTCTTCAGCCTTTAAAGAAAGGCTCTCTTGTCGATATCGATGCAAATGGTGACACAGCCTACAAAATCGAAGCAGAGAAGACAATGGATGCCCATGGTACCGTTGTTGCGGTCACAGACCAAGAGGTGACAATCAATTATAATGGTACCGAGCAATCGTTCAAAAAGGCAGCCAAGTTCCAGATTGATTCGGACGAATACACCCGCGCAATCGAAGGATTACCAGCTGAAATTTCGCTGAATGAAGATTTGGAAATTGTCGAACTTGAAATAGAAGATGATTATAATGATTAAGCATGGCAAATCCTACTATAATCAAAAATAACATTAGTCACTTATAGGTCTAAAGAGCAAACAAAAGACCACTCCATTAAGATTTCGGAGTGGTCTTTCAAACTCTTCCTTGGGAACAGGACTATTCTATATAGGGCTGTTTCTAATGATTTTAATATTAATTCTATTCATCATTAAGTTAATAACATCAAAAAGTAATAACCAAAATTCAGATGTATACCTATACAACTGCAATGAAAAACATCCCTAATTATATTAACATTGTTTTTTAAAAGAAATTCTCTGTTCAACGTTACAGCAACACTTTATCAAAGAAAAGGTAAAGACCCAGCTCAATAGAACAAAATGAATGTTAAAATATCTTGTCCTAAAACATGATCCATCCTTCCCCTACTCCCGTCCCTTACCCAAATAAATAAACTTCCGAAGCACCCATTCAACTGGACCAATCGAAAACCTTTGTCCATACCAATTGGCTATCACCAATTGCGCCGAATAGATAGCAACGGCAATCACAAGCCCAAGAGCTACCCCCAACTCTCCGAAGAAACCGAAACCGTAGCCGTAAAAAATTGTTGTACAAATGATTGACTGCATTAAATAATTTGTTAATGACAGGCGGCCAAGATTTACAAAAGCTTTTGACAAAGTGTTCTCTTTCATAGATAGAAATAGTAATGTAAAGGCTGCCATATAGCCAATTGCTAACATATACGTCCCTACGCCATACAGCAGCTTCCCTGCAAAATGATCCCAGTACAATAACCCTTTACACACTAATCCTGCAGGAATCAGCAAAGACAGGCGCCTTAACAGATTTATCTTTTTTTCAATATCCATAAAGAAATCCACCTTAGCGGCAGCCATCCCTGCCAATACTACAGGGCCAATAGTGATGAAAGATAAAATGATGAGGAACACAAGTACGAATGGCAATGCAATTACTATAAAACCGAACGGTATGTCATCGGATATACCCACGCGATGCTTCACAACATCCAAATATGTACCATTCTTCAAAATATCCAATGTCGCCTTCATATCTGTTAAAACCATACTGAGAAGATCTGTTTTCACTAAAAGAAGTGGTGTCATACAAAGTGTTAAAATTATCGCCCATACTAGGATGGTTTTCACTTTACGCTTTACAAATAACATCGCAATAATTAGGCCAGATCCATAAATTAATAAAATATCCCCGTCCCAAACGAAGACACTATGTAAAACACCTAACGTCATTAAACCAATGGCACGTCTCCATAAAGGCCCTCTTGCACTCAATTCACGCTTTTCCAATGAGCGTACAAATAAAATTATGCTATAACCAAATAGAAACCCAAAAATCGGAACGAACGATCCCTCTACAAATATTTTCGTAAAATAATAGGCTGTTTTATCCCACCATGTAGCCGGTTGAATGGTTTCTAGCGTAATATTGTTATATTGAAAATACAGCATATTAGCAATCAAAATGCCCATTAATGAAAATCCCCTGAGGGCATCTACTACCTTGATTCTTTTCTTCATTATGTATCTCCTTGCTTTAAAAATTATTAATCTTTCCTTCATCCAAACACTTCATCATTCGTATATAGGTCGGCTGGTCTACTCTTTGTTTTGAGTGTGCCTACCTATAATTGATAGATTCCTCCTTACACCCACATCTTTGAATGCACAAGAGGGCAATAACCGGAAATCACGTAGCTGTTCTCCGATTATTGCCCCATTAATCAAATAAAAAGAGATGAAAATTATACTGTATGTAACTTTTTGCTAAAAACATCATACAAAACCCCTGCCAGGCCCATGAATAGAATAATAAATCCATAAACGTTGGCATTGCCCCAAAAAACATGATAAAAGCCTAATCCTGCAGTACAATAAGCAAGCGCCGCCGTTAAAGTCCTCTTCACCCTAAGCTTCTCACTCCCTTCCAGTTTCAATTTTAACATTTAATGGTATATATGTAAAAATAGTAATGGCGCTTTTTTTAATAATGATATAATTATTTTCTGAGTAAGTCGGAT
>NZ_JAZVJO010000360.1:0-1561 GCF_059453735.1 Peribacillus sp.
TTTATCTGCTTACCGAAATCGAATCTTTTTGCAGGACTTCCTGCCTTTTTCCTGGGCTGGAGCATTAATGTTGCTTTTCTTTTTGATTCCTTCATCTTACTGACAAAGGCATCTTCCTCATCCCTCGGTATTATGGTCATGACATAAGAATCGCTGTCGTCTTCAACGGTGAAGAGCAGATAAGATTTGGAAAGCTCCTGTCCAAATGCCTTTATCACATCCAGGGTCTGTTCCATGGAATAATTCTCTGCAAGAGATATCATGACATCAGAATCCAGCTCGGGAACATCATCCCTGAACGTTTCCTGAAGTGCATACAATACATCTTCACTCCCGGCCTTGTAATCAGTTTCTGCGAACTTGTAATTCTCTTTCATCTTTCTAGGTAAAAACGGTAATCATTCAATCTGTTTAAAGATTTAAAATAGCCTCTTTTGCATTATCGGATAAAGTAAACAGACATGGATAATCAGGATTACAATCTACGTTTCCTGTACGCCTATTCTCAATTGGATTTCTTTTCTCCCACTTAATGAAGTCTATCACACACTTTTTCAGATTATCAATACTTGACCATTGCGAAAAGAAATCAAAGGAATTCTGTAGTACGTCCTCTTTTGTTGTTACAGGAACATCAATAGAAAAATGACCATATGATGGTACCGGCACATCGATATCATTAATGATTATTCCTAAGCGAACATAATAATCTTCTTTACTAAAGCTGCTTCCTTGTATAAAGAAGCAATATGTAAAATGCTCGGTGACTTTGGTCCACCGCTTAGTCTTTTTAAGAAAACCTTGTCCTTTTAAAACAGGTTTTGCATATTCAATCAGTTCTTCTTCACTTATATTCATGAATAGTATCCTTATACTGGTTGCCTATACTGTTTATATTATGAACGTTTATGTTTCCAAAAAGTATCCCATGATTTTTGCACTTCATCCGGATCACGTATTTCATAATACTCACCATTTTCATCATAGCTATATATATTTTTAAAAACATCCGGCATAGCTTCGTATTGCTTTTCAACTTGATTACTTAGTCTAATGAAACATGGATAATTATACGTTTTTACAAGGTATGGAAGGAGGTATGCTGCCCTCATATCCTCATATAAGTTATATGCGTAAGGCGTAGTTTGTGGGACTTTCATAACAGATTCAAGCAGTTTATTAACACAGGGTTCAATCTCCTGTTCAGAAGCATAAAAAGCATACCCTCTTAACGCTGTCAGTTTTTCTTCCAACTTACGTTCTTTCTTAAAAGCTCTTTCAAAAAACTCTTTGGAAGCAAACTCACACTTAAAGGTTATAGCCTTAAGAAGATGATGCCTTTTCACAACATCTCTTTGAGAAAAATACTGTTCGATTAAATCTTCGACCAAATCCACATCCTCTGTATCATATACTGATAATTTATCATTCCAAACTACTTAAAATTTAATTCAGATGCTTACGCATTATGATCGTTTTGCCGTCGTTCTTGAATTCGGCAAATCCGTTCTTCTCATATAATTTCACAGGGCCGGTAAAAGCCATAGAAGTTTGTCCGCTC
>NZ_JAZVJO010000361.1:0-4524 GCF_059453735.1 Peribacillus sp.
GCAGATATCCTCCAATCAATCCAGCAGCTCAGGTTCAGACTTAGCAACAAAAAAGAACGCTGCTAAATTAGCAGCGTTCCACAATACTTAGTGATTATCACTTTTATTATCCACTTGATCAATCGTGCCAGAATAATATCCATCCATCACTTGATCATGGGTTTCATCTACTCCTGATGTTACTGAATCGTTCTTGTCTTCTTTTTCTTCATTATAGAAGTATCCTTTTTTTTCTGTTTTTAGTTCTTCATTTTTAGAATTTTTCATTGTGTGTCCTTTCCGTCAACGTATTTTCCGTAATCGGGTTTGGCAATCGAATCAAAATTCTGTACTAGGTTCGTAAGTCCCTCTGCTAGTTCATTTCCTTCAACAAAAACACCGTGTCCGGTTATCGCCACTGTTGGATGCAGCTGTTCAAGCGTCTGTACAGATTTTTTAGCTGCAGCCCAATCTGTTGTTAAGTATCGTGGTGGTCCACTAAATTCTTTTTCTTGGGTAATCACTTTGTACAGATCTTCTTGTTTTACGGTTACGAAGGCATCACCTGCAAGCAACGCTTTATCTGTCTTCCGAAACAAAGAGATGTGTCCGGGTGTGTGACCAGGCGTATGCACCCATTCCCAGTCCGGCAGATCCGGTATTGAGCCATCAGCAGGTAGTTGATGGACATGATTATCCAAGTTGATGCCTTTATTCGGAAACATACCCGACATTTTAGCAACCATCCCGCCTTCCACCGTAGGGTCCGGTTTCGGGTAGTCTTTGAGCCCTGTCAGATAAGGCATTTCAAGGGAATGCGCATACACTGGTGATTTCCAATGTTCTACTAACTCAACAATTGCCCCTATATGGTCAAAATGACCGTGTGTTAAAATAATGGCTTTCGGCGCAACACCTGTTCCATACAGAGATTCAGCTTCCTTGATAATCATTTCTGCCGAATTAGGCATACCTGCGTCTACCAATACCCATTCTTTTGCACCTTTTTTTCCTATAAAGCAAACATTTACGATCTGAATAGGCAGGCAAAACAAATCATCTCTCGCAAATTTACCTTCGCCATTTGTGACAGACGTTACCGGCAGTATCTTTTTTCCAACACCATTATCATCCATGTTTGTTCCGCCTCCTTATGTTTCTTTACTTACTAATAACCCAAAAATCATTTACTATTCAAAAGAAACAGCCCTTACACATAGCATGGGCTGTTTCCAAATTAATAAACATCTTGACGGGAAAAAACAGTAAAAGAAACAACAAGCGCTGCAACCAGCCAAACAAACAAAACGGATACGGATGAGAACAAAGTCATTCCCTCAATTGGCGGAGCAGCTCCACTTAAATAACTGGTTAATTTAAGATTAACCATAAAGAAATATTTAGCAGATGCCCAAGACGAAACCATATTACTTAAAATCATTCCTGAAATTAAGGCGGCCAGCATGACACCCATTCCTGCTGCAGTACTGCGGATTAATACTGAAAGCATAAAGGACAGTGTTCCGACAACAACCGCCACGAACCACACTAACCCCATTTCCATAAGTAAGAATTCCCACTGATTCATCAATTTGACTCCACTTGTATTGAGATTGCTTCCTTCAACAGTAAAACCAGTAATTACAGGAGCTGTCCAGCCATGATAGCCAAAAACCACACCTGAAATGACATAAGCTAATGCTGCCGTGACGAGGACAATCAATGAAGTAGAGAGCAGCAGCACAACATATTTACTGAGAAGTATTTTCCATCGCTGAACAGGTCTAGTTAGGAGCAGCTTGATCGATCCTAGACTATGCTCAGAAGAAACCAAATCACTGGCAATAATCATAATTAACAGCGGGATAAATAAGTCACTTGAGTTCTCAATAAACATTCGGACAAAGGTAGGTGCACCAGGTTCCGACGGGTTTATATTATTATCAAGATAATATTGTGATTGTTTAATACTAACTTGAAGCTGCTGACGCCATTCATCAGAAATACGGCTAGACCCGAGTCGGTTTTGTGAATCAATAATTTGCTGCTGCAATAATGACTGCCACTCAATCGTACCCATTCGTTCACGTTGTGATTGGGTTTCCTTATATTGTGCATACGTAAACATCGCAACCAATATCGCTACAATAGCCGTGATAATTAACAGACGTTTTCTTGCCAGCAGTTTCAGCATTTCGTTTTGAATCAGCTTATTCAATTGAGCTACCTCCCACGCCAGTCACTTCAAGGAATAGATCCTCAAGGGCTGGAAGCTTTCTGTTCATTTCAAGAACTGATATCCCTTCATTAATGAGCTGTACATTCCATTTTGGTATTTCCTTTTCCTCAAATGCTGTAACCAAATATCCATCCGTGGTTTCACTGACATCCGTCAATTGTGATAATACGGCTTTTCCCTGATCCATTGGATCTACTTTCCAGAGCATTTTTTCTTGCCTGCTAAGTAAATTCTTTACGGAATCCACCTGAATAATTTCTCCATTTTTTATGATGGCTACCCGGTCACATAACAGCTGAATTTCGCCTAAAAGGTGACTGGAGACTAAAACACTGAGTCCCTCCTGTTCAGCCAGCTCCCGGATAAATTGACGCATCTCTCTAATTCCTGCTGGGTCTAACCCATTCGTTGGCTCATCCAAAATCAAGACTTTCGGATGATTAAGCATGGCCTGTGCAATCCCCAGTCTCTGACGCATACCAAGTGAATACGTTTTTACTTTCTCATCAATTCTAGCCTCTAATCCGACCATGGCCACTACCTCAGTAATTCTTGTTTCCGGTACATTCGGCAGCATTCTAGCAAAATGAAGAAGATTTTCTTTCCCTGTTAGATAAGGGTATAACTCAGGATTTTCAACGATACAGCCAATCTGCTCCATCGCTTTGGTAAAATGCGTGCGAACATTGTAGCCGCAAACGACCATACTTCCTGATGTCGGTTTAATTAAACCAACAAGCATCCGAATGGTCGTCGTTTTACCTGCTCCGTTTGGTCCCAAGAAGCCGAATACTTCACCTGCTTGTAATTCAAAACTAATTCCTTTAATGATTTGCCGTTTACCAATTTTTTTTGTTAGATTTTGTACGGAAAGAGTTGTCTTTGTCATTTTTTCTCCTCCTCCCATTTAATCAATGGTGAAATTCGCTTTGCAATCAATTGATATCCTTCTTTATTAGGGTGGAATTTGTCTGTATACAGATACTCATTAACAGATAGTTGGAAAATATCGTACGTTGGGACAAATACAATATCTGAAAACGAAGATGCCAGATCCTCCGTCTGGAAATTCCACTCTCTGACGATACTACTGGTCGTTTCGTTATCCTCTAATTCAATAAAGGGATTATAAAGCCCAATCATGTATACAGTCGCCTGATTATTTACGGAACGAATTGTGGTAAAAACCTCTTTTAAATTTTGCAGGTACTTTTCCTGTATATCTTCTATTCCAGCTGTTTCAATGTCCATTAATGTTTGTCCACCCTGAAATAAATCATTCCCGCCAATTGTCAGCATAATTGCATCGGCTTCTCCTAGCTGGCGCTTAATTTCCTTCTGCTTCATCTGATTCTTTAATTCAGACGAGACCGCTCCACTAACGCCTAAATTATGAACACTAATTTTTTTCCCAAAGCGTTCTTTTAAATCATCGGTAACGAGACCTACATAGCCTTTACCTGACTCATCACCTGTCCCTCTCGTTAAGGAGTCTCCAAGTGCTACCAAAGAAAACTTGCCCGGGTCAACAGCGTTCTCCGGCTCCTCTTGTTTGATCTCAACGGGACTAGCCTCTGAATAATAATCTTGAACCGCCCAACCTAAACAAAAAAGCCAAAACAAACAGACAATCGAAGCAAAAATCGTTATGTACCTCACTTTTTTCGTATGCAGATGAATCACCCTCTCGCTCTATATGTTTCCATTAAAACACATGATTCCCTTTTTTAGAAAAAATAGAACTCTTACAAGCACATAAAAACCTCCGCTAAAATCACACGGAGGCTGTTAACTACCTATCTTTTCTTTTTTTCATAAGCGCTTTTACCTTTTCTGTCGGGTCCCAACAGGTAAATTGATAGGTCGTCTTAGTTTCAAAGCCAAGTCTTGAGCACCTATATATGGTTTTGTTTGCTGTCTTCTCAACAGTAAAAGATTTACATGTTGCACAGCAATGGTACTTCACGTGCTCCTCAACCAATTCGATCAATTGTCTCAATTGGTTCTACATTCTTTTTATCAGCCTGTTTTGCCCAATACGTTGCCAAGATGGGGCCAGAAATATTGTGCCATACACTAAAGATTGCACTTGGGACAGCTGCTAACGGTGAAAAATGTGCGGTAGCAAGAGCCGCTCCTAGTCCAGAATTCTGCATTCCCACTTCAATTGAAATCGCTTTTTGATCTACGAATGGCATTTTAAGTATTCTAGCTGCCAGAACTTTTATTGATACTATCTATGGTTGTAATAGGGATGGATTCATCGATTGAACAAAAGGAAAATGAAACTTTGATGTGCTCAGTTT
>NZ_JAZVJO010000362.1:0-13964 GCF_059453735.1 Peribacillus sp.
TACCAAATCCCGCTAGATCACGAACCCTGCCTTCTTCGCAAACACGTTTTAAGTCTTCCACATCACAGACAGCAAGCTCTTTATGAAGCTTAGCAATTTTTTTGCCGCCGAGACCTTGAAGCTGTAATAATGGGATTAAACCTTTAGGCACTTCTTCCTGCAGCTCTTCTAAAACCGTTGATTTATTATGTTCGATATATTCAACAATAACAGCAGCAGTTCCTTTACCTATTCCGTTTAACGCTGTGAAATCCTCAATTTCGGTAAGACTTCTATCATCTGTTTCCAAAGCAGCAGCGGCTTTTCTGAAAGCAGATACCTTAAATGGATTTTCACCTTTCAATTCCATATAAACAGCAATGGTTTCTAAAAGTTTAATTATATCTTTTTTATTGATTGCCATCCGTTACACCTGCTTTTTAAAGAGTCTTGTTAAAACCAGAGTTCCTTCACCAAATTCGAGAAGTAAGGCGTTTTCGTGATGATTGCCTCGGAAAGGAAAGACTGGTTGATTGGTGTCTGTACCGCCTCTATTGGCAGTAAAACAGCTATGTATAATAGAATAAACATGATAAGATAAACTTCGGCAAAACCTAAAATACCGCCGCCCCACCTATTCAGTTGCTTTAGGATAGGCAAATGTGCGATAAAATCAAGCATGGAGCCAAACAGCTGCCAAATAATTTTAGCACCGAAGAAAATAATAGCAAAAGCAATCGCATTATAATAAGCGGTGTCCAGTCCAACGCTGTCAGGTATCATTTCTAAACCAGACAGATTGCCAAGTGATGGATATGGAATCCATAACTTTAACCTTGGTGCCAGGTCGCCATAATATACATAGGCAGCAATAAAGGCAACAATAAATCCTGTTAAATGGATCAGCTGCAGAATAAACCCACGTCTTAAACCAATTAAAAAGCCGATCAATAGGATGGCTAATATCGCCAAATCAAGCATGTACTCAGTCCCTTTTTTTCAGTAATTCCAGTTCTAGCTGGTTAATTTGTTCCTTTAATTTCATATAATCGTGCACGGTATTCACGGCTGTCAAGACTGCGAGCTTAGCCGTATCCAGGGAAGGATTCATGGCACTAATTTCCCGCATCTTATCATCGACCATGGATGCAACAATTCGAATGTGACTTGAACTTTCTTCACCGACGATTGTATATTGCTGGCCATATATATCAACTGTTATTTTTCTTTTTTTTTCGTCTAACAAAATGATGCCTCCATTCTGAAGAATCCTAGTCTATATCATATCATGAAGCTTTTCCTCTTGAAAGAGTGAGGACTGGCAATTCACCAGCCTCCGCCTATTTTTTTGTAAATTAACGGAAAATATTAATGTATAAGGAGCCTATTTGATGTCTCATGTCGTTATCCTTCTCTCACCCGACCAAATTTCGAATGTTGAACGCTATTATTCTGCTCATCTGATTGAGAATTTGTCCCCTGGCAGTCTGTTTGCTGCCCGGTCACAGTCCTGCACGATTACAGCTTACAAATCTGGAAAAGTATTATTTCAAGGTGAGCAGGCAGAGGCAGAAGCGAGCAGATGGGGAACAGCTGCCCCTTCAGAATCTTTGCCTTCTATTAAACAACACCGCTTCTCACCTCCCCCGGATATTGGCAGTATGTCGATAATAGGCTCCGATGAAGTCGGAACAGGCGACTTCTTTGGCCCGATTACCGTTGTTGCGGTGTATGCAGCTAAGGAGCATCTGAGGCTTTTAAGGGAAATTGGTGTAAAGGATTCCAAACATTTAAAAGACCCGCAAATTCTTGAAATTGGCGAGCAGTTGAAAGAACTAGTACCCTATAGCTTGCTCGTTTGTACTAATCCAAAATACAATTCACTGCAAGCGCAAGGGATGTCACAAGGAAAGATGAAAGCACTGCTTCATAATCAAGCTATTAAACATGTGATCAAAAAAATAGAACCCGTTCAAACTGAAGGAATTCTTATCGATCAATTTGCTCAGCCTGACGTATTCTTTAATTACTTAAAGGGACAAGAAGTATTTACGTCCAAATCCGTTTATTTAAGTACTAAGGCTGAAGGCATTCATCTAGGAGTGGCTGCAGCTTCCATATTAGCCCGCTATGCATTCGTCAAGCATTTCGACATCTTAAGTGAACGTGCTGGGTTCAAGATTCCAAAAGGGGCAGGTCCAGCAGTGGATCAAGCTGCAGCCAGGCTCATTCATGAAAAAGGTATCGAAGCCCTCAACAGCTTCACCAAAGTCCATTTTGCCAATACAGAAAAAGCAAAAGTAATCTACCGAAATACCTATCAATAAACAAATCAGGCTGTCGTGAGATCGACAGCCTGTTTCCGTTTAGCAAAATACCTTTTGCACACTTTTTTTCGAGTTTTGCACACAAATCCCCCTGCTTTGCACACTTTTTGAATAGTTCTGCACATAAATAACCACCTTGTGCATGAAAACTATGCTTTTCTGCACAATCAATTAAAAAATAGAGCAGTCTCCCTATCAAGGAGACTGCCCTCAGACTGTAGTCAAACGCGGGTGAGATTTTTAAAATCGAGATGTTGATTTCCATTCCAGGCGCTTCGCTTTCCGCGGGGCGGGCGGTGAGTCGCATCAATGCTTACGCTCCTGCGGGGTCTCACCTGTCCCGCTGTTCCCGCAGGAGTCTTCACGCCCTCCACTTCAATCAACTGACTTTCTAAACTTAAAAAAGTAAGGCTATGTTAAAGTTACGGATTAATTTATAGTAAATTTGGCTTTGTTTATAAAGGTTACAACTTAACCTAACTGGGCAATTAGTAGAGCAAGGAGTAAGTGGTAAAATAACAGGAAAGTTATTTTGTTAATAGGTTTAGGAGTGTTTCTCATGAATAAAAGAGAGTTTGAAGCAGTAATTAAACAACCACCAAATATTAGATACGAGTATTTCATAAAAAAAGTTATAGATTATGAAGAGGTTTGGGCTTTGTATAATGATGGATGGGCAACAGCACAAGATGAGAAAGGTAATACACTGATTCCATTCTTTCCTAAAGAGGAATTTGCAGAATCCTGTGCTAAAAGTGAATGGATAGATTTTAAAGCTAAATTAATTAACCTGGATGATTTTATTGATAAATGGCTTAGTGGAATGAAAAACGATGGAATAAAACTGTCTATTTTTCCAACTGATGATGATACAGCAGTGGTAAATATAGATGTTATCCTAAAAGATTTAGAAACTGAATTTGAAAATTATTGAACTAAAGGGGTCTTTAGTAAAAAAGGGTGGAATAGTAAAATGAGAGTGGAAAAATTTTCCATTCTCATTTTTTGGTGAATCTTGAAATCAACCTTTTCCTTTAACATAACCAAAAGTAAAAGACCTATTTGGTCCGAAAAATGCAAAAGAGGTTCGGAATGAAACCATTCCGAACCTCTACTTATTGGTTATCCTCTTAATTCAGCGCCTGATTTTTCTTTAACGGCTGTTAATACCTTTTCATGTGCTTTGGTTACTTCTTCGTCAGTCAACGTCCGCTCTGGATCAAAATATTTTAGCGAGTAGGCTAATGATTTTTTGCCAGCTTCCATGTGCTCTCCTTCATATAAGTCAAAAATACTGACTTCCTTCAGAAGGGAACCGCCTGCTTCGATAATGACTTTTTTAATATCGCCTGCTACCGTATTCGTATCAACGACTAACGCGATATCACGAGAGATGGATGGGAAGCGCGGGATTACTTGATAAGCAATCGGCGCAACGTCAGCCATGGCTGCATCTTTAAAGGAAAGTTCAAAGATAAATGTTTCTTTCAAATCAAGTTCCTTTTGAAGCGTTGGGTGAATCTGACCAATAAAGCCAATGACACGGCCATTCAGTAAGATTTCTGCTGTACGCCCAGGGTGCATGTCGGCAATGGTTTCAGCTTGACGATATTCAACTTGGCTATTCAAGCCTAGTTCAGTGAATAAAGCTTCCAAAATTCCCTTGGCCACGAAGAAATCAACTGGTTTCTTCTCACCTTGCCATAGATGTGATTCCCATAGGCCCGTCATCGCTGCAGCAACATGCTCGCGTTCTTCCGGAAGTTCTTCCCCATCTTGCTTAAGGAACACTGCTCCTATTTCATAAAGAGCAAGTGAATCAATTGAGCGGGCATTGTTATATTTTAGAACTTCAAGCAGCTGTGGAACGATGCTCAACCGAAGCTGACTGCGTTCCTCACTCATTGGCATGGCGAGTGTTATTGATTCACGATTTTCGAGTGCAAATTGTGCGGCTTTTTCCTTGCTTGTTAATGAATAAGTTATCGCTTGGTTCAAGCCTGCCCCCTCAAGAACAGAACGTGTTTTGCGGCGTTTTAATTGATAGTCCGTTAGACGGCCCGGAGCTGTTTCGCCAATTGGCAATGTTGCTGGAATATTATCATATCCATATAACCGAGCTGCTTCTTCCACAAGATCAACTTCAATGGTAATATCTCCACGTCGAGTCGGAACGGTAACGATAAACGTTTCATTATCCAATTCAACACCAAACTGTAGACGGGTAAAGATGGATTCAACCTCTGATACAGTCATCGATGTACCAAGAAGGGTATTGATCTTGTCTAACGTAATCGAAATGACCTTAGGCTCCATCTTCATTTCATCAAATTCTGCTGTACCAGCGAGTATCGTGCCGCCAGCATACTCAGAAATCAACTGTGCTGCACGTTCTCCAGCTGCGCGAACACGAGCAGGATCAACACCCTTTTCAAAGCGGGCACTGGCTTCACTACGTAATCCATGATCTTTCGAAGCTTTACGGACAACTGTTCCAGCAAAATAAGCCGATTCAATAATGACGGTTGTTGTATCCTGTTTTACTTCAGAATTAGCCCCACCCATAACACCGGCAATCGCAACAGGCTCCGTACCATTTGTGATCACCAGATGATCAGAAGTTAACGTGCGTTCTGCTTCATCTAACGTGGTTATTTTTTCAGCATCTTTTGCTCTTCTAACAACAATCTCCTTTGAACCAAGACGATCGTAATCGAATGCATGAAGCGGTTGACCATATTCAAGCAGAATGAAGTTGGTAATATCAACTACGTTGTTATGTGGACGAATACCGCTTGCCATTAAACGCGTTTGCATCCATAACGGTGAAGGTCCAATTTTTACATCTTTTATCACTTTAGCAATATAAAGCGGGTTATCTTCCGAATCTTCTACTTTAATGCTAAGATAATCAGATGCGTTTTCAGAAGCATTTTCCGTTGAAATCTCCGGCCATTTCACGTCACGTCCCAAAATTGCTCCAACTTCGTAAGCCACGCCCAGCATACTTAACGCATCCGAACGATTTGGAGTTAAACCTAGTTCAAGAATCTCATCATCAAGACCTAGTGCTAGTAAAGCGTCTGTTCCTACTTCAACATCGCTTGGAAAAACAAAAATCCCAGTCGCATATTCCTTCGCAACCAACTTAGAATCAATACCAAGCTCTTTCAGTGAACAAATCATCCCGTGTGATACTTCACCCCGAAGCTTCGCTTTTTTAATTTTGAAGTTGCCCGGTAATACAGCTCCAACAGTAGCTACAGCAACTTTTTGACCTTTATCAACGTTTGGCGCTCCGCAAACG
This sequence comes from Peribacillus sp., assembly GCF_059453735.1. Classification (NCBI taxonomy): domain Bacteria; kingdom Bacillati; phylum Bacillota; class Bacilli; order Caryophanales; family Bacillaceae; genus Peribacillus; species Peribacillus sp. Next base: position 5,614 of record NZ_JAZVJO010000362.1, read on the forward strand.
ATTTGAACGGTTTCACTTCCAAGATCAACTTGGCAGACATTTAATTTATCAGCGTTTGGATGCGGTTCACGTTCTACAACATGACCGATCACAATGCCTTTTAATCCTTCACTCTTTTTTTCTACGCCTTCAACCTCTATGCCGCTTTTTGTAATTTTTTCTGCCAGCTCATCAGCGCTGATGCCTGAAAGATCTACATACTCCTGCAGCCATTTATATGATACAAACATGATAGGTCCTCCTTTAAAATTTATTCTGATTCATGAGTGTGAAATTGCTTTAAGAAACGCAGATCATTTGTATAGAAATGACGGATATCATCAACGCCGTATTTAAGCATGGCAATACGTTCTACACCGATTCCGAATGCAAATCCAGAATATGTTTTTGAATCGAAACCAGCCATTTCAAGTACGTTTGGATGGACCATACCACCGCCAAGTACTTCGATCCAGCCAGTGTTCTTACAAACACTGCAGCCTTTTCCACTGCAGATTTTACACGAGATATCGATTTCAACGGATGGTTCAGTGAATGGGAAGAAGCTTGGACGAAGACGAATTTCCCGGTCTTGACCGAATACTTTCTTCGCAAATACTTCAAGTGTTCCTTTCAAATCACTCATGCTGATGTTTTCATCGATAACAAGGCCTTCGATTTGCATGAATTGATGTGAGTGCGTTGCATCATCATTATCACGGCGATACACTTTACCAGGACAAATGATTTTAACCGGACCTACGCCTTTATGCATCTCCATGGTACGGGCCTGAACAGGGGATGTATGTGTACGCATAAGTATTTCATCCGTAATATAGAAAGAATCCTGCATATCACGTGCTGGATGACTTTTCGGCAGATTTAATGCTTCAAAATTATAATAATCGCTTTCCACTTCAGGACCTTCCGCAACGGTATAACCCATCCCAATGAACAAGTCTTCGATATCTTCAACAATGCGTGTTAATGGATGTTGATTTCCCTTATTGACTGGACGTCCTGGAAGGGTTACATCAATTTTCTCAGAAGCAAGCTGTGCGTTAATGGCAGCTGTTTCAAAAGCAAGCTGTTTTTCTTCAATTTTTGAAGCAATCACAGCACGAACATCGTTAGCCAATGCACCGATTTTCGGACGTTCCTCAGCAGATAATTTCCCCATCCCTCGTAATACCTCTGTAATGGGTCCTTTTTTCCCTAAATATGCAACACGAATATCATTTAATTCCTTTAGTTCAGTCGCTTCGGTTGCCTTTTGCAGCGCTTCCTGCTGCAGTTCAAGCAGACGTTCTTGCATGCTGTTTCCTCCTCATAAAAAAAGATTTTTGGAACACAAAAAAACCCCATCCCAGAAAGGGACGAGGTTTATGTATCGCGGTACCACCCTTATTAGCACCATAATTACCAAGGGTGCTCACTTAATTTAGATAACGGCTTTTCGCCGGGGCATCTTTCGATCACATAAAGAGACCATCCCGATGCCGACTCGAGAGTTGAATTCACAAAAAGCGCGCCATAAAATGCTCTCAGTCTCGGCATTTTTTCCCTGAATGGTTGAGTTTTGCTACTGGTCTCTGTCACAGTCGATAAACTTTATACAATTGTGTTTTATTATAGTATAAATCATGATGGGTAGCAAATCGATTATGAATTTTTTCTCAGGTAATACATTAAAATTCCTGCTGCAATCCCCACATTCAATGACTCACTTCTACCGTGAATTGGAATATACAGGTTCTGATTTGTTTTCGCGAGCAATTCCTTACTCACTCCCTGCCCCTCATTCCCAACTAAAAGCGCAAATTTCTCTGTTTTTTCAACTTGTTCGAACGGTACGGCTCCTTCAAGCGCTGTACCGTAAACCGGTACTTCCTGCTCCATGAGTGAATCAATTACCTCCGAAAGATTGGCTTTGATGACCGGCATATGAAATAAACTTCCTTGTGTAGAACGAATGACCTTCGAGTTATACACATCTGCACAGCCTTCGCCTAAAATAACAGCATCCATTCCCGCAGCATCAGCTGTCCGAATCATCGTCCCGATATTACCTGGATCCTGAACGGCATCAATAAGCAGCAGTTTTTGAGGATTAATCTCACTTAAATTCTGTGTCTTCTGCTCACAAACCGCAGCAATTCCCTGTGGTGTTTCTGTATCACAAATTACTTTCAGCACTTCTTTAGCCACATAAATAACTTCTGTATCTTCTATTGTAAAGCCCGCAGGTAATTCTGTATCTTGGCTAATAATTACTTCTTGGACTATATTCTTCTCCTTTAACGCTTCCTCTACAAGATGAAATCCTTCAATTAAATAGCGTCCAGATTTATCTCTTTCTTTCTTGGTTAATAGCTTCTTCCATTGCTTTACTTTAGTGTTTTTAACTGACTCGATATAGTTCAAGGCTGAACTCTCCTTTTATGCTGACTGATTTTCCTATTATAACGTAATTTGCATACATAATGCATGCCGATCTGTACAAGCTATCAATGTGAGTACTGAATGAGGAGGATAAAAAGATGAACCTGAATTTACGTAATGCCATTATTCACAACGTTACAGGGAATACCCAAGAACAATTACAGGACACAATTGTAGATGCCATTCAGAACGGAGAAGAAAAAATGCTTCCAGGACTTGGTGTCTTATTCGAAGTCATTTGGCAAAATGCAAGCGAATCAGAAAAGACAGAAATGCTCCAGCTTCTCGAAACAGGATTAAAAACACAATAGCCTAAGGCTATTGTGTTTTTACATTCTAGAAATTTTTGTAGTCTTAAAGCAACTCTCGATGTATTTTCTATCGTCTCAGTGCGGAACTTGAGGATGTATGTGTGCTTAGTCCTTTTTGTGCAAAAAGCGATATATCAGTTTGAAAGGAAAAAAGCCATCGAGGTTTTCTCGACAGCCTATACATCTACGGATTACAGATGATCTGTGTTGATTCGATTTTTCAGTTGTTCATCATGAATGATTGCATTTCCATCATTGTCGAGTTGAACATTGTCCGTATCATTAGCTAATTCGCGTCCAATGATATTCGATTCTTTTGTCTTAGATGAAACAGGGTCAGCATTTGGATCACTTATGGGCTGCCTAGACTCTAAGTCTTTTACTTGCTTCACTTCACTTTTTGATTCTTCAGTAGTTTGGTACGTAGTCTTTTCACCATCAGGGACTGATGTTTTGGTCACAGGCGGAGTATCTTTTTTATTTTGTTGTTTATGCGGTTTTACTTGCTCCATATAGCCTGCTTTTGTCCCTTCAACCAGATGCGAACCTTCGTTTACCAAAACGACTACTTTTCCTTCGTTAATTTCTTTCATATATGCATGGGCCTCTGTGTCAGATAAACCCGCACCCGCAAGCTTGTCTGTTAAATCTTCTTTACCGATATTCATAAAAATCCTAGCTACCTTATCCACCAGCGATTCATCATCTTCATCTGAGAACGTTTTTACATGTTCGAGTCCGTTTTTATCCAATTTTTCGAGTTCTTCTTCACTGCTTGCTAATACGGTTATTTCTTTTCCTTTGTATCCCTTGGCTTTCAGTGCCTGTATTTCTTGAATCACTTCATTTTGATGAAATATTCCATAAACCTTCGTTTCCATAATCATTCCTCCCTAGTTTTTTCCATATACCTATTAATACCCATAGGAAGGATTACTAAACGATTTTTTACCCTTGTAACAAAGGAAAAAGCTGTCGAGAATCTCGACAGCTTACACATTTTATTAATAAGGTTTTTTTGATGATTTAATTTCTTCATCATTTGGATTTAAAGATCGGCTGATCACTTTATATCCTTTTTCATCCATTTGTTCATCGCGCATAGTTGGCTCATTTTTTTCTTCCTTTTTAGTTTCTGCATCCAAATCAAAGCGACTGTGACTGTTTGCAGCATAGCCAACCGTATTCAAATTATCCTCATCTTTGACCATTTCATCCGTTGTCGGACGGTTGACCTGGCGTGATACTCCTTTTGCAGTAACAGGGGTGTTAGGGCCGCGTAGTTTATCCCCATGTATTGGCGGGAAAACCACATTATCTGGATCATTATCGTCTCCATCAAAACGGTCTCGGCTGCTTTGTGCATACCCAACATCATTCAACTTTTTTTCATTATTCTCGGTTACTATTTTTTCATTTATATCAAAATTGTGGTGCTTTATATCACTTGGTGTTGATTCACTTGGTTTACCATCAAAGCGATTTCCGCTTCGTTCTGCATAACCGACATCATTCATCTTTTCATCAGTAACCAAATCATCACTTGGATCATATATTGGACGCTCTGCTACATTTCCTGTTACAACCGTATGTTCTTCTTCCTGTGGAAGAGCATTGCTTGTAGTAGAAGGGAAAATATTAGGATCAGGATTGTTCGTTATACCTGATGAAATTGAATTTTTTTCTCTTAAATCGATTTCTTCTTGTTTGCTGGTTAAAGCAGCACCTGGTTCATTAGTTACAGTTCCTTCTCCAACATTGCCCGTTCCTTCGACAAGAACTAATACCCTGCCATCTTTCACATCTTCTGTATAAGCTTCTGCTTCTCTGGTTGATAAGCCTACATTGGAAAGACGTTCTGATAAACTATCCCGATTGTCGTCTACGAAAAAGCGGACAATTTTATCGATAAATGAATCGTCTTCAGTAACCACCGTATTTACATCCACAGTACGGTTAAGATTGTCTAAATTCATTGTTTCTTCATTCTTAGCTACGACTGTAATATCGTCACTTGCATAACCTTTTGCTTTAAGTGTATTAATGGCTCTAATTGTTTCTGCATTTGAATCAAATACTCCATATACGGATTTAGTCATTATCTATTCCTCCTTAAGATGCTTTCGTTGTCATATCTACTATGTACCCGGTACAAAAGATCTTAAACGAAAAGATTATCCTTCAGAAAAATGAAAAAATAAAAAGGGTGCCCTTTAGCACCCTTCTGTTGTTACGTAAATGTTAATGTGTCAACTGTTTCACGGTCTAGTTTTTTAATGACTTCCACAAGTAATTTGACCGTATGTTCATAATCATCACGATGAAGCATAGCGGCATGTGAATGGATATAACGAGTAGAAATTGTAATCGCAAGCGCCGGCACGCCGTTCGCAGTTAAGTGAATCGCCCCTGCGTCTGTTCCGCCGCCTGGAATCGATTCGTATTGATAAGGAATATTGAATTCTTCAGCTGTATGAACGACTAAATCACGGAGTCCTTTATGAGAGATCATGGAGGCATCATAAAGAATAATTTGAGGACCGTTCCCCAATTTTCCCTGTGATTCTTTATCGCTGATTCCCGGTGTATCTCCCGCTGTTCCTACATCAACAGCAAAGCCGATATCTGGTTTAATCATAGACGTTGACGTTTTCGCTCCACGGAAACCGACTTCTTCCTGAACTGCGCCTACACCATATACGATATTCGGGTGGTTCATACCATTAAGCTGCTTGAGAACATCAATGGCAATCGCACAGCCAATGCGGTTATCCCAGGCCTTAGCAAGCAATAACTTTTCATTATTCATTACGGTAAATTCAAAGTAAGGTACGACCATATCACCTGGTCTTACTCCCCAGTCCTTGGCTTCCTTAGCACTTGAAGCACCGATATCAATGAACATGTCCTTTAAGTCGACAGGCTTTTTTCGGGCTTCCGGAGTCAGGATATGGGGTGGTTTAGAACCAATAATCCCCGTCAAATCTCCCGTCTTCGTTACTACGGTTACCCGTTGAGCAAGCAGGACCTGAGACCACCATCCGCCAAGAGGCTGAAACCAGAGAAAACCTTTTGAGTCGATTCTAGTAACCATAAATCCAACCTCATCTAAATCCCCTGAGATGACAATTTTCGGTCCATCTTCTTTGCCAATTTTCTTTGCAATCAAGCTGCCAATCCCATCAATGGTTACTTCATCCGCGTAGGGAGTAATATATTCACGCATTAATTCTCGAACTTCCCCTTCATTCCCAGGTACCCCTTTTGCATCGGTAAGACGTTTGAGCATCCTCACAGTTTCATCTAGTTCTGCCACCAAGTACTCCCCCTTAAAACTTATGTATCCATTATTATACAACAACTTTTCACTCAGTACCCTTGTTTCTGCCGATCATAATTAATTTGGTTTTTATCCACATAAGCACGCTCTATGTCTTCACTTGAAAAACCAAGCAGGTTCCCTAGCACCAGATAATCCTGAAATACTTGTCGATACGAGGACTCCGTTCTGTCTTGATCAAACAATACAATATCTCTATATAATGTGATAAACATAGATGTAGGATCTTGTCCCTTATCTAGACCGTCAGTTATGTCCGTAACTGTGTCTCTAAACTCACAAGCAATGCCAAGGGACAAAATAAAGTGAACACCATCAACATATTCAGCTAGGATACTTTCTTTAGCTGCTGGTCCTTTTAGGCTCCAAAATTTGAAGCATCTCGTTTCATTTGCTAATTCCCCTAACTCCACTAGCAGAGCTAGAATTTTCTTTTCAATTAAATCAGTATTTTGCAACCCATGTTTTTCCTCAATATGACGATCCAGGGCATCCTGCATCTCAAATAGTTTTTCTACATCCATCTCAAATCACTCTCTTTCATGCTTTCTCTTTGAAAATTATATCAAAAATTTGAAACCTATTGAAAACCTATCCGTATATATACTACTACTTCTGTAGACGTAAGGAGGAAAATCCCGTGATTCTATTATTTCGGTTACTTATATTCGCTTTTATCCTGTTCCTAGTATATACAGCTATAAAATATATACTAAGTCCTAAAAGGAAGCTCGAACTAGCTCATGAGCAAAAAAAGTACTTTTTCTTAGATGATCAACAGGATATTCGGAAAAATTTTTTGTTAACCTATAAGGGAGCATTATTTGAAGGAGAAAAATACCTTGGTACAACGGATGAAGCCTTTGAAGTGGTTTCTATTTTCATCTGGCCAAAAAGTACCGCGGCCCTGAAAGGCTTAGAGCGAAAAGACTTTCTATATATTCAATCCGAGATTACACGCCATTATCCGAATGCCGTGATCGACTGGAAAAGTCCCATAAAAGAATTTCTAATAGAATAAGAAACTCACAAAGACTGTCGAGAATCCTCGGCAGTCTTTGTTTGATCCCATATGTTATCCGGCACTATTCTGTGAAAAAAATTCTTTCCAAGGAATAACCGTTTGCTTTTCCCTTACCAGGTAAAATAGCAGCGACAGTGATAGTAGAAGTAAAATGATTAAGGTTGGGCTAAATCCCCGAATATAATTGCCGAAAATTGTATATATGAATGCGAGTGGTATATTCGTTAGAAACGAGGCATAGGAGTAATCCTTTAAGCCTTTCTTCGTTTCCATTAAACACAGTGAAAGCAAGTGAAAGTGAATGAAGGGGATTAAACGTAAGACTGTAATTTGTTGGTTATTTAACTGTCTGTTACCGAAACACTTATTCTTCATTTGCATTATGCGAGCCACAAATCTAGGAAACTGATGCACTGCCCCATAGAAGGCAATACAAGATAATGTTAGGCCTACTAGTGAATAAATTGTCCCTGCAAAAGCACCAAATAAAATCCCGCCTGAAATACAGACTACCACCACAGGTATAAATAAAAACTGTCTTAAGACATGAAATAGAATAAAGAAAATAGGTGCCATAATAGACCCTGTCTGGAGGAAACTCATAATAAGGGTGAGTTTTTGTTCCAACGTTTTGCCCTCCCTGTTTATTCTCAGCTGTTCCTTACAGCATATCCTCTACCAACTTGTACTATGACAAAATGATGACATACCCCACAAGCACTAACTGGATAATCATTAATGCGGGAAACCCCCATTTAAAAGCAGAATGCTTCGTTTTATGTCGAAACTTTTTCATCCCGGCAAATGCTCCTGTAGCTCCGCCAATCCATGCAAGCAGCCAAAGGGTTCTTTCACTTATTCGGTATTGTTGCTTTTGTGCTCTTTTTTTATCGATCCCCATTATGAAATAGGCAAGCACATTAATAACCACTACATAAATCCATAGCTCAGTAATCAATAGATAACTCCTTTCTTGACTAAAAAAGCCATTCTCGGTAAAGAGAATGGCTTGTCATAGATCAAATGATCTTATTTTTCTAATTGTTGCTTAGCAGTAGTTGCTAATTGTGCGAATGCTTGTGCATCACTGATAGCAAGATCAGCAAGCATTTTGCGGTTCATTTCGATACCAGCAAGCTTTAAGCCAAACATTAAACGGCTGTAAGAAAGACCGTTGATGCGAGCTGCAGCATTGATACGTGTGATCCATAATTTACGGAAATCACGTTTTTTCTGTTTACGGTCACGGAAAGCG
>NZ_JAZVJO010000363.1:0-4018 GCF_059453735.1 Peribacillus sp.
GGCTACTTCCCTAGCAAAGCCCATTTCATGTGTAACGATGACCATTGTCATGCCTTCAGTTGCCAACTGTTGAATAACTGCCAGTACTTCTCCGACCATTTCAGGATCTAAGGCACTAGTTGGTTCGTCAAACAACATAATATCAGGATTCATGGCTAATGCTCTAGCGATAGCGACGCGTTGTTTCTGACCGCCTGATAGTTGTGCAGGTCTTGCATTCGCTTTATCTGCCAGACCAACGCGATCCAATAGTTTCAATGCAATTTCTTTGGCCTCTGCTTTTGTATTTTTCTTTAATTCTATTGGAGAAAGTGTGATATTATCTAAAACCGATAAATGAGGGAATACGTTAAAATGTTGAAAAACCATTCCAATATTTTCACGAACTTTATTAATATTGACTTTCTTATCTGTCAGCAGTGTATGATCAATCATCACTTCTCCGCCATTTACTTCCTCTAATAAATTCATACAGCGTAAAAGGGTGCTTTTCCCTGAACCAGAGGGACCAATCAGGCAAACAACTTCACCTTCCTGTACCTCAAGATCAATTCCCTTGAGCACTTCTAATGAACCATATGATTTTTTCAACTGATTGACCTTAAGCTTTGCCATTCTGGATTCTCCTTTCTAGACGCTGCGATACTTTTGTTAAAATCATGATGATAATAAAGTACATTAAACCAACGATTAACCACATATTGAATGATTCTAAATTTCTGGCAATAATGATCTTTCCGCTTTGGGTTAATTCATTAATTCCTATGATCGAGAGAATGGACGTATCTTTCAATGTGATGATAAATTGATTAATGAAAGAAGGAATCATTAACGTAATGGCTTGAGGAAGAACAACCTTTGCCATCGCTTTTTTATAAGGAAGACCTAAGCTTCGTGCTGCCTCCATTTGTCCCTTATCAACGGATTCAATTCCTCCACGGACAATCTCAGCCATATAGGCACCTGCATTTAAACTGAGGGTCAATAGACCTGCAGTAATTGCTGAAATACGGAAATCGAGTGCAGCGGGAACGCCGAAATAGAAGAAGAACGCTTGTACAATCAGCGGTGTTCCACGGAATATATCCACATAAATACTGCCCAGCATATTTAACGCTTTATTTTTGGCAACTCGGCATAAACCGAATACAATTCCGAGTATGGAAGCGATAATCAAGGAAACAACTGTCAGCATCAACGTCATGCCTAATCCTTTTAGCAGACTTGGATAGCTTGATTTTATTAAACCGAGGACTCCTTTATCTTCATCGCTTTTAGGTGCTGATAAATAAGTGTCTAAGATCTTGTCGTACTCGCCTGTTTCTTTTAAATTACTTAGCCCTTCATTAAATTGTTGAATAAGTTCGGGATTTTCTCCTTTAGAAACGGCAAAACCATACGAGCCGCCTGATTCTTTCTCAGTCACTAATTCAAGTCCGTTACCTTGGTTGGCACCGTAAGCAAGGACTGGATAATCATCAAAAACAGCAGTAGAGTTGCCGGTTTTGACGTCATCATACATATTGGCTGAATCATCGAATGTGACAATTTTAAATCCGTATTTATCCTTAATACTGGTAGCAAAGCTTGCACCTTCTGTACCTGTTTTAACCGCGACTTTTTTTCCTTTTAAATCTTTATATTCCTTTATTTCGTCATTGCCTTCTTTAACGGCCATGACCACACCAGAATCAAAATATGGGTCAGAAAAATCGAATTTGTTTTTCCGTTCATCGGTAATACTCATACCGGCAATGACGCCGTCTACTTGTTTGGACTCAAGAGCTTGTACGGCCGCATTAAACCCTAAGGGCTTAATTTCAACTTTAAATCCTTGATCTTCAGCAATCGCGTTAAGTAAATCGATATCAATACCGACATACTCACCGTTTGTTTCTTGAAATTCAAATGGTGCAAAAGTAATATCTGTAGCAATTTGATAGGTTTTTCCATCTGTTGTTTCTGCTTGAGCGAATGGAGCGATGAATGATAGTAATAAGGTCATTAATGCAATCAATAACGGTTGTCGAAATTTCCTCATGATTTCCTCCTTGATATATGTTAGGAATAAAAATAATTATAGATAAATACTCTCTCTAGTGGTATTTACCCAATATTAAATGAAAATAAGAGTTTATTGTAATTTTTTTTGATGGGAGTAAAATTAGCTTCATTTGCATTTAGTTAAGATTAAATTAAACACAAATAGATAGGGAAAAGAAAGAGAGCGTTCCACGTGAAACAATTTTTTTCAAATAATCCTTAATAAATAGATAATGTTCATAAATGGTGGTTATGTAGTCATGATTTCCTGTGAATATGGACTGATGATTGTTTTATCATTCCCCTTGTTTCTCGTAAAAATCTCATTATGGTTCGTTTTCGAGTATAATGGGAAGTTGGATATAATATAAGTAGAACGGACATGGGTTAGGAAATACGATACTATACAATAAATGAGGCAGCTATATGACGAAAAGAAAATTTACAGATTACGCATTAAGTGATGAAATTGTACGTGCACTCGAGGATTTAGGGTTTACTGTGCCGACAGAGGTACAAAACGAAGTGATTCCAGTTGCCCTGAAGAAACAAGATCTGGTTGTAAAATCACAAACGGGCAGTGGGAAGACAGCGGCATTTGGGATTCCTATTTGTGAAATGGTGGATTGGGCAGAAAATAAACCACAAGCCTTAATTTTATCACCAACACGTGAACTGGCTGTTCAAGTGAAGGAAGATATCACGAATATCGGGCGTTATAAACGTATTAAAGCAACGGCTGTTTATGGTAAACAACCATTTGCTCCACAGGCAGCTGAGTTAAAACAAAAGAGCCATGTAGTGGTTGGTACACCAGGCCGCGTCCTTGACCATATTGAGAAGGGAACGCTTGCTTTAGATCGTTTGAGTTATCTAGTAATTGATGAGGCAGATGAGATGCTGAACATGGGTTTTATTGATCAAGTAGAAGCAATTATCCATGAACTGCCTAAAAAACGGGTGACGATGCTGTTCTCAGCTACACTTCCTGAAGATATAAAAAAATTATCAAATAAGCATATGAACAACTCTACGGATATTGAAATAAAAGCAACGGGTTTAACAACGGATAAAATTGATCACTATGTTTTGGAAGCTGGAGATAGTGATAAAACAGCATTGCTTCACAATCTAATGGTGGTAGAAAATCCGGATAGCTGCATTATTTTTTGCCGTACTAAGGATCGTGTTGATCAGCTGTGTGATGATCTTGCGGATTTGAATTACCCAGTGGATAAGATTCATGGTGGAATGGAGCAAAAGGAAAGATTGGATGTCATGAAGGAATTTAAGCGGGGAGAATTCCGTTATCTAGTGGCTACAGATGTGGCAGCAAGAGGCATAGATATTGACAGCATCACACATGTCATTAATTATGATTTGCCATTAGAAAAGGAAAGCTATGTTCACCGCACAGGCAGAACTGGCCGTGCCGGTAAAAAAGGGAAGGCCATTACGTTGGTTACCCCATTTGAGGATAAATTCTTAAGTGAAATAGAAAGCTATATTGGGTTTAATATCCCAAGAATGAAAGCTCCTTCTAACGAAGAAAAAAACAACAGCCAAGCTGATTTTGAAAAGAAGCTTGCTGCTCAGCCAACTATTAAAAAGTCTAAAAGTGACCAGTTAAATAGTCAAATCATGAAGCTCTATTTTAACGGAGGCAAGAAAAAGAAAATCCGTGCTGTTGATTTCGTTGGAACGATCGCTAAGATTAATGGCGTCTCAGCTGAAGATATTGGGATCATCACCATTCAGGATACCGTCTCATACGTTGAAATCCTTAATGGAAAAGGACCGCTTGTGTTAAAAGCTATGAAAAACACAACCATTAAAGGCAAACAGCTAAAGGTTCACGAAGCGTTAAAATAAGTTAGGAAAACAGTTCACAGATTATGTGAGCTGTTTTTTTATGATTAGGGAAGGCACCAGACCTCATTCAGAGGATCTCTAAATAGGTTGTTTAGGAGTTCAG
>NZ_JAZVJO010000364.1:0-29693 GCF_059453735.1 Peribacillus sp.
TGAACTAATAGAGCTGATGAAGAAGAAGCAACAAAGAAAAGGATAAACGTTAAGCAAACACCATCCAAGTTGGAGGTGTTTGCTTTGTCTTAGGAGCAAATTGCTTTATAATGATAAGTAGTTAAATAAAATCTTAGAATAATAATATAGCTCGAAAGAGTAAGGTGTATAACGGAGGATGAATTGGCAGATGAAAATAGAGTTGGGAAACAGACCGCCCTTTATCGAAGAAGAATTAAAGAAAATGCAGGCGCAGGTATTACCATTGTTAAAGAAAAATTCCACGTTTAGTACATTGTCATTTATGCTGATTATTTTTTCACTAATGAATCTTATTTATCTTATGTTCATGCAGCCATCGGGTACAACATCTAAAGTCAGCATTGGCTTTTTTGCTCTTACAGGAGCGCTGGGAATGGCACTTTCCAAGGAAAGTAAGTTGTTGAATAAGGAAATACTTAAGAACAGCATAGTTTATATAGAAAAAAGAATTCAGTCAGGGAGTTACCTGACTGATCAACGAAAAGCTGCTTACCAAAAACAAATAGCTGAACAACCAGTCTTGGTTATGAAACATTTTATTGAGTTTTTGGCAGAAGAAGAGCGCACTAAAAAAAGAATAAATCCCTAGTAAAAAGAGGCTGTAGCATATACAGCCTCTTTAATGTTATTATTTTATTTTTTGTACGCGGCCTACGTGACCATCCGTCAATCGGACTTTTATACCGTGAGGATGAGAACTTGAATTAGTTAAGATATCCTTAACCGTACCAGTCGTTAGCTTTCCTGTACGCTGGTCTGCTTTTAAGACAATTTCAACCTCAATGCCCGGCTTAATATCCTTGCGATTTTGTCCGTTCATTATACACCGGTCCTTCTATGTTGGTTATTCGGTTTTTTTGGAAGCTGACTTTTCATTTTTTGGGTTTGAACGGGACCCGTATTTAATTTTCCTGCTGAGCCCTGCCCCTTCTTATTAGCGAGCTGCTCCTTGATGGCCTCTTGCAGACTGATTTTCTTTTTTTGTTCTGACATTAAACATTCCTCCTGAACAGGCTTTATCGTATATACAGTATAGCCTATTTTGCAGGTAATATGGAATAAAACATATTCTTGCTAAAAAAAAATAATCATCTGAATTTTTCGCTAATGGGTTTTAAATGGTTACAAGGAAATAAAGGAATTAGCAATATTCGGACATGTTAGCTCTTACATTGTTATGCATTAGGATATACTAGAATAGAGATTTAGAAAAACTCTTCCTTAAAAATTTGCTGTTTATTATTTTTTTGATAAGATATAAACAATTATTCTAAATAACAGAGACAATTATGTAAATAGGAGGATTGTATGAATTTAGTTTACCAGAAAGACTATGGAGTAAAAGAATTTATAAATACAAACAAAGATATATTTAAAGAAAAACTTTTATCAGAAGCAGTAAATGTACGTAGTAAAATTGAAGAAATATTATTAATTGGGAATATTGATTTAATAAATAATGCTAATAAATTGACGATGTATATTGTCGAAGAGAGAGAAGACGAACTGATTAGCTTTGCCAAACAGGAAGGTATCGTTTGGGCAACGCATGCGCTTACTCTATCCTTTAAGTTAGAATGGGTTCATGCAATTAGAAGAACCATTTGGGAATTTTTCTACCATTATAATAATTTTACAGGTCCTTCACAGGACGCAAAACAATTCTTCAACTTGGAAAAGAAAATTAATGATCAAATTGATACGTTTTTAAATACTTTCATTGTCAGTTATTCCGATTACAAGGATAAATTAATTAGAAGGCAGAAAGAAATGGTTGAGGATCTATCCGTACCGATTATTCCAATTACTCGGACGGTGTGTGTTCTCCCATTAATTGGTTCGATTGATTCGTTTAGAACCCAGATAATAGAAGAGAAAATTCTAATGGAAATCGGCCGATTACGGATTCAGACCTTGATTATGGATTTATCGGGAATAGCTAAAATGGAAGCAAACGTTATTGATAACCTCATGAAAATCATTGATGGTACGTCGATGATGGGATGTAAAACGACCATTACTGGGCTCCGGCCGGAAATCGTTCGAGAAGTAGTGAACCTTGGCCTTTCTTTTGACAAAAACGTAGAAACGAAGGGAACCTTACAGCAGGCCTTAAAGGATTATTTAATAATTGACTAATGATGAATAGCAAGGAAAACCAGCTGAGAAAGCTGGTTTTCTTCAGTTTTTAGATAAGATTTGTTGACCAAAGTGGTTATGACGCATAGACTATATATAAACATATGAATACTTGCTCATATATAGATTATGAAGGGAGTCAACATGGATACTAATTATGAATCGAAAAATATAAAAACAATAGAAATTGAAGTTTGCGGCCAGACAGTCATCCATCCGGATGTCATTGAGCAGGTGAAGTCGAAGATGCCTGATCATGAATCGGTCAAAAATCTAGCTGAACTTTTTAAAATTCTTGGAGATCCTACACGAACAAAAATTCTATATGCGCTGTATGACTCCGAAATGTGTGTATGTGATTTAGCTGCTTTATTTTCAATGAGTCAATCATCCATTTCTCATCAGCTGCGGGTGTTAAAACAAGCAAAGCTGGTCAAATATCGTAAAGAGGGGAAAATGGTTTTTTATTCACTTGCAGATAATCATGTGATAACAATCTTTGAACAGGCATTTCAGCATGTAAATGAAGGATAACGTCAGGAGGTGAGGAAATGGCTGAAGCAGGTGTGAAAAAAGAGTATCTTTTAGAAGGATTAGATTGTGCAAATTGTGCAGCTAAAATAGAAAGAAATGTTAGTGGATTAACGGGTGTAACTAATTGTTCCGTTAATTTTGCAACGAAAACGCTGAAGCTTGAGACCGTACCAGATGAAACTGGACAGATTCTCGCTTCTACGGAGAGCATGATTAAAAAACTTGAGCCCGATGTGAAGATGAAGGATAAAAATAAACGTGTCTCGTCTCGGCAAACCTTTTATCTAGAAGGATTGGATTGCGCTAACTGCGCCATGAAAATTGAAAAACAAGCAGGTTTATTATCAGGCGTGTCATCGTCACATGTCGATTTCGTTTCAAAGAAACTTATTTTAGGTACAGAGAATAATTCGGAAGATCTTACTTCTAAGGTTAGCGAGATTGTCAGAAAGCTAGAGCCAGATGTCTTGGTAATCCCCGAGCAGGACTATAAATCAGCGAAGGAAGCAGACGATCATAATCATGGAGCGACAGGCATTATGGTTCTTCTGATGAGAATTGCGGCAAGTGCAGTTTTAACGGCTGCCGCTGTTTTTGCAGAGCTCCCATTTGGTGTAGAAATTAGTTTGTTTATACTTGCCTATATCCTTGTTGGCGGTGATGTACTGCTAAAAGCTGGAAAAAATATATTCCGCGGTCAGGTATTTGATGAGAATTTTCTTATGGCTATCGCAACCTTAGGTGCCTTTGCTATTGGAGAATACCCTGAAGCAGTTGCCGTTATGTTATTTTATCAGGTCGGTGAGTTATTCCAGAGTCTTGCCGTGAATAAATCGCGGCGGTCCATTAGTGCCTTAATGAACATTCGTCCCGAATATGCGAATCTGACAACACAAGATGGCACAGTAAAGGTGTCGCCTGAAGAGGTTCATATTGGTGATTTTATTCTCGTTAAACCTGGTGAGAAATTTCCTTTAGACGGAATCGTAACGTATGGGAATGCTGCTGTTGATACATCCGCAATTACGGGTGAGTCCATTCCTCGGGATGTGGAAGCAGGCAGTGAGGTCTTGGGCGGATTTATTAATAAAGATGGGGTTGTAACGGTAAAGGTCCAGAAAGAATTCAGTGAATCAGCGGTTTCAAAAATCCTTGAACTAGTTGAAAATGCAAGTAGTAAAAAGGCACCGACAGAAAATTTTATTACTAAATTTGCCCGTTATTATACACCGGTTGTTGTAATAACGGCCCTGATACTTGCAGTAATACCGCCCCTATTAATTACAGATGCACTGTTTTCGGATTGGATTTACCGCGCATTAGTATTCCTTGTGATTTCTTGTCCGTGTGCACTTGTCGTTTCTATTCCTCTAGGGTTCTTTGGAGGAATCGGCGGTGCTTCTAAAAAAGGTATTTTGATTAAAGGAAGCAATTATTTAGAAGCATTAAACGATGTAAAATATGTTGTTTTTGATAAAACGGGAACGCTGACTAAAGGTGTTTTCGAAGTGACGGAAATCGCCGCAGCAGCTGGGTTTTCTAACGAAGAACTACTAGAATATGCAGCCTTCGCCGAAGTTCATTCGAGCCACCCTATTGCTTTATCCATAAAAAAAGCATATGGAAAAACAGTAGATGAGAAGATGCTGCAGGACTATCTAGAAGTAGCAGGCCAAGGTATTAAGGTTACTGCTGAAGGACGGGAAATTCTTGCTGGTAACCGCAAATTGATGATTGAAGAGAAAATCGACTTTGTGGAACCAAAAGAAGGTACAGTCGTTTATGTAGCGGTGGATAGAAAATATGCTGGGTACATCTTGATTTCAGATCAGGAAAAAGATGATGCGAAAACAGCGATTCAGCAATTGAAAGCATTAGGCATTAAGAAGACGATTATGTTGACTGGAGATGCAAAACGGCTAGGAGAAGCAGTCGGGAAGAATCTTGGGATTGATGAAGTTTATGCTGAATTGCTTCCGCATCAGAAGGTCGAAGAAATAGAAAAACTATTTGAACGGAAGTCACCGAAGGAAAAATTAATCTTTGTTGGAGATGGAATTAATGATACACCCGTTCTTGCAAGAGCTGATATTGGTATAGCTATGGGAGGACTTGGTTCAGATGCGGCAATTGAAGCAGCAGATATCGTCATTATGACAGATGAACCCTCTAAAATAGCAGATGCACTTAAGCTCGCCAGACGGACCAAAAGAATCGTTTGGCAAAACATCATTTTTGCTTTAGGCGTTAAAGCGATTTTCCTACTCCTTGGCGCATTTGGAATTGCAACCATGTGGGAAGCCGTATTCTCCGATGTAGGAGTAACCGTCCTTGCGGTGCTTAACTCAATGCGTGTACTGAAAGTGAAAAATTAACATAGACATCGAGTGTAGAATCGTTCAGATTTTACACTCGATTTTTTGTTAGTTGCGGATAATAAAAAAATGATTTATAGTATTTACAAGAAAAAAATGGAAATGGAGGGTTTTGTATCAAAAGATTATCTGCCATTTTTTTATCACTTGTAATGATTCTTAGTTTTACATTAATGACAAATGAAACAGCGGACGCCAGACCGACTAAAAATAAATCATATAAAAATTGTATGGCATTAAATAATGTATATAAGGGGGGCGTGGCAAAATCTCGAACAACTAAAAATAAAGGAGCCAAAATAAAAAACAAACCATTTGTCTCTAAAATACTCTATAATAAAAATAAAAATAATGATCGTGATAAAGATGGAATAGCATGTGAACGATAAATACATAGTGAAGAGAGGCGCTTGATGCTCATGTTTGTGTGGGAACAGACAAACATGATGCTTCAAAGCGCCTTTTTTTCTGTCTACAGGGTTCAATGCCATTTCAAGGCTTTTTAGATAATTAGGCATTTTTGTAAAACAACCAGGCGAAAAAACATGATTATGGCCGTATGTACAGGTGGATTATAGCTAGATTTAGAGAAGATTGTGCAGAAGTGAGTGATTGCTGTGCACTTCTGGCTTAAAAGTGTGCAGAAGCAAGTAAAACGTGTGCAGAACAGCCCTAAAACTGTGCAGAAAAACCCAAAAAGTGTGCAAAGCTTTGTGGATCTCTGGGAGAGGTGTCATCAATTGGAGAGAATACTATTTAGAGTTTGGTAAGATTCATTAGGGTTTACGAGTAAAGTGTAAAAGAAAAACGGCCGAGAATTTCTCGGCAGCCGTTGCAGTTAGATCGATATTGGGTAGTCAGTTTACACCGACCGCTGTAAATGCATTTTTGACTGTGGTCGTAGCTGCGCTTGTGGATCCATATAAATCAGATGCAGATTGCACGAGTGCTGCCCGAGCTTGCGAGAAGGTAGACGAAGAGGTCAGATAGACCGTATTCGCGCAAAACGGAAATCAGTTTCAGCTAGCTTTACAGCTTCTGCTGAACTAATTCCCTTTTTAGATTTTTTACCTAATTTGTCTTCAAGATTGGCTTCAACTGTTCCAGAAACAACAGTCAACACTCCTTGATTATCAATAACTGCGGCCTGAATAGATCCCCAAACTGGTACGCCTTCGTATGTCTGCTGCAGCTTTAATAAAGTATTGCCCAGTTCATCTGTACTATGCTTTTGAATGATAAAGGAGTCTTTGGCCTTCTTTTTGCCGCTAAAGCTTGTTGCTGGGGCTTAACCGAAAATAATAAACCAACAGATAATGCCGTTCCTAACAATACTTTACCCTTCATACGTTCAACTCCTCCATTAGATTAATCTATTTTTATATCAATTTTTAAAAATTGACAATCCCTAAAGTCTAGAAAAAAGAGATCTTTTACGCGTTTTTGAATCATAAACATACTATTTAATAGAAGTCTTTCAGTTTAACATTACCGTGGTTATATTTGTTTATTTTTACTATAATTGGTATAAATAGTTATGAAACAAAATACGGTTTTTCAAGTTTCACATGTAAATAGATAGAATAGTAGGATTTAAATAAAGATAGTTGGGAGATATGCGGATTGATGAAAAATAGACTACACCTAGCCAGTTCTATTGTTGTGATCTTTTTTCTAGTAATCTTTGGTAAAGAAGTTAGTGCTGCGAGTAGTAACTCTCAAGGGAAATCGAAACATAAGCCAATAACGATTACGGTTACGGGAGATATTTTATTGGATAAGAGTGTAGGGGAAAAGATTAAAAAGTATGGTGTCGATTACCCATTCAAATCAGTGGGACCGCTTTTGAAGAAAAGTGATCTTACAGCAGGAAATTTAGAAACGTCAGTTACGGTTAGAGGGACCGCTCAACCAAAGCAATTCACGTTCCGCTCTAAGCCGAGGACATTAAAGGGCGTATATAATGCAGGTTTTGACATGGTTAGTTTAGCGAATAACCATACGCTGGATTACGGACAGGTAGGACTTACTGATACAATGGCTAATTTGAAAAAATATAAAATCGGCTATAGCGGCGCAGGAAAGAATGAAAAAGAAGCGTTTCAGGCGTATCAGAAAGTAATCAATGGGAAGAAAATTGCGATTTTGGGCATCAGCAGAGTTCTTCCAGAAACAAGCTGGATGGCAGGAACCTCTAAACCAGGATTGGCAAGCGGTTATTCAACTGAACCGATGATGAAATATGTGAAGAAAGCAGTAAAAAGCTCTGATTATACGATTGTCATGATTCATTGGAACAAAGAAAGTACGGATTATCCGGAGGCTTATGCCCGTGAAATGGCGAAGAAGTTTATTGATGCTGGAGTAGATGCAGTGGTAGGCAGTCATAGTCATACGTTAATGGGAATTGATTATTATAAAAATAAACCAATTTTCTATAGTATGGGTAATTTTGTGTTCACGTCTTCTAGTGCTAAAAGCTCGGAAACAATGATGGCGACTTTAACCTTTGATAATAACAAAGTAGGTATTAAACTTATCCCTGCGAAAATAGTAAATGGACAGCCAAAGCTGATGAACGATGCCTATAATCAGAGCGTGATCAAGAAGTTGAATCGTTTATCGTCCCGTGCGAAGATCTCAAAGAGTGGAAAGGTTAGTAAAAGGTAAGGTCTCTTTTCATCTAAAGATTGGGGTACTAAGAATATAGTAAGAGAGGCAACTAATTATGAAATCTAGGTTAGCCCCATTTAATTCATTAAGAAATCAAATTTCCATAGTCTTTATTCTGGTAATGATTATTGTTTTAGGAATTGTAAGTATTTTAACCTTTAACTTAGTGGGAGTCATGCTAAAAACGAATGCTGAAAAGCAAATCCAACAAACTGCCGTGCAGGCAAATGGGCGATTTGATACGTTATATCAACAAATTGACATGCTGACAAATCAGGTTGTAACAAATGAAACCGTTCAAACGAATATGCAAAAAATAATGAACGGAGAAGAAGTTGAAATCCAACAACGTCAATCTTTAATAAAAGTAGTCAATACATTTCAGGCCTATTCAAATGGTATCCAATCTTTTGAGGTATATACACCTAAAAGAGCCAGGCTGTACCCGTCGAATGGACAAAAATTAAATGTCCGAATCGACCCTAGTTGGATAGAGAAGGCCGATTCTGCAAAAGGACAACTTGTTTGGATTGGGGATGACTTGAAATATCCGGAATCCTTTTTAGCCATACGCAGAATAAGCATAATGAACCAATGGTATTCTGGAGGCGGATATTTGCTCGTTAGAATGGACCGTAATTATTTACAATTTTTAGAGATAGATGGGGAGAGTCAAGGGAACGAGGCCCACATTTTACTAGATAGTATGGACAATCCGATTATTAATAGCTATCAAGGAGATAGTAAGAAGCTTGTTAAGGAGTACCGTCGAACAATCAGCGTCAATGAAAAGGACTTTCTCATCGTTAAGAATACATCAGATATCACGGGCTGGACTCTTTTTATCTTAACACCCGTTGATGCACTTACTAGAGGATTCACTAGTTTAAAGATTGCCATTTTTATATCTGGGATTATTGGCTTTTGCATTTTTTTCGTTTCATCATTCTTTATTTCAACCATGATAACAAAACCAATCTTAAACTTAACTAGAGTCATGAAACACGCGAAAGAGGGTGAACTGGTAACGAATCCAGATACATCAAAAACGGTTGAGATTATGGAATTAAATCATACATATAATCATATGGTCGAAAACACCAATTATTTAATTCAAGTTGTCTATGAAAAGGAAATAATGAGAAGCCGGACAGAATTGGAAGCCTTACAAGCCCAAATAAACCCACATTTCCTATATAACACGCTGAACGCCTTTTACTGGTCGCTCATAGAAAAGGAAGAGGAAGAGCTTGCCGAGAATGTTGTTGCCATGTCAGATCTCTTTCGGTACACGATCAGTCATCCCAAGAAGGATGATTGGGTGACTGTTGGAGAGGAACTAGAACAAATTGAAAGATACATGAAGCTAATGAAAATGCGCTTTGGGAATCGTTTGATTTGGCAGATATCTGCACCAGAGGATAGTTTAAGGGTCGAAATACCAAAACTGATCATTCAACCTCTAGTTGAAAACGCAATTCTACATGGTATTGGGAATAAATTAGGTACGGGTAACGTGTTTGTGAATTTGGAAACGTTTCCAAGTTGTATAAGAATCTCAGTTATAGATGATGGACCAGGGATGAGTAAACAAACAGTTGAAAGTATTCGAGAATCGATTGAGGGAATAACTTCTTCAGTAAAGAAGAATGGAATGGCGCTTGTAAACGTCAATAAAAGACTGCGCCTCTACTACAATGATGACACCGAGGCAGGACTCTCAATAACGAGTCAATTAGGTCTTGGGACCAGCGTTTCTTTTAGAATACCTATTAAAAGGGGCTTTTATGATGGCTGAAAAAAGGATTTTAATTGTAGATGATGAACCGAATACTAGAAAAGGCTTAGCAAAAATGCTCGAAGTCTGGTCAGCGGGGAGATATCAAATCATTCAGGCAGAAAATGGTCAAGAAGCATGGGAAATAATTGAGAAAGAAAAAATTCATTTGTTAATTACGGATATCCGTATGCCTGAAATTACCGGATTAATGTTGGTGGAAGGTTTGAAGAAAGCAGGAAAAAACCTTGTTGTCATTATCATTTCCAGCTATTCAGAATTTAAGTATGCACAGGAAGCGATAAACCTTGGGGTGAAGAACTATTTATTAAAGCCTTTAAATAGACAGAAATTGATTGATGCAGTCGAACAGGCTTTGGTAGACGAAGAAAGAATAGAAAGAAATGGAGTTATTGAAAAAGTTATCGACGAACATCTCTTTCATATTGAAGTTAAAAATGATCAAATACGCTTACCGATAAAAGAAGCTTGTCAGTATATAAATGATCACCTAAACGAACCTCTGAGCCTGAGGGATGTATCACAATCCGTTCATTTAAACTCGAGTTATTTTAGTTTCCTGTTTAAAGAACAGATGAATGTGACCTTTAGTGAATATGTGACGCGGAAACGGCTGCAAGCCGCTAAGAAATTACTTATGTGTACAGATTTACAAATAGCCAATATATCGGCTGCAGTAGGATACAAAACGGATAAATACTTTATAAAATTGTTTAAAGAATACGAAGGAATGACTCCCAGTAAATATCGCAAAAATGTATGATGAGGGCCTAAAAATAGTGGGGTTTTCCCCAATCGTTGTGTCCTTACCCTTAACTAGTATTGATGGTAAACTTTGAGTGTAAGCAATTCAAGGGGGGATTAAAGATGAATAAGAAAGCGCATACATTATTATTAGCGCTCATGTTAACGGTATTTTCAATACTTACTGGCTGTTCTAGTTCAGAAGAAACAAATGGAGATACGAAGAAGACGATAAAATTCATGCATCTTTGGCCTGCAGGAAGCGCAAAACAGCAAAATAAAATTTTAACTGACATTATTAAACAATATGAGACAGACCACAAGGATATAAAGGTGGAAGTAGAAGTTCTAGACAATGAACAATATAAAAATAAAATTAAAGTTTTATCTTCTTCCAACGAGCTTCCAGATGTAGGCTTTACTTGGGCAGCTGGTTATTTAGAACCCTTTGTAAAAGGTGAATTATTTGCTCCTCTCGATGACGTTCTAGACGGTGGATTAAAGGAATCATTTGTTGCGGGTACTACTGAAGCCTATGCGATTGAAGGAAAAACATATGGACTTCCGCTGGAATTAAATATTGCACCAATTTACTATAATAAGAGTATTTTTGCTAAATATAATTTAGAAGTTCCTGAAACATATGAAGAGTTTGAAACTATTGTGAAAACACTTGCTGCAAAAGGAGTGCCACCAATAGCGCTTGGTAATAAGGACCGCTGGACAGGGTCGCTGTGGTATATGTATCTGGCTGATAGAATCGGCGGATCAGAAGTGTTAACAAAAGCCATTGATCGTACAGGGTCATTTGAAGATCCAGCACTTAAAACAGCGGCTGAAAAAATTCAAAACCTAGTTGATGAAAAAGGATTTATTAAAGGCTTTAATGGCCTGTCAAATGATGAAGGTAAATCAGAATTCATGAATGAAAAGGCCGCTATGTATTTAATGGGCTCATGGGAACTGCCAAATTTCACGACAAATGAAGAAATAGCTCAAGAGTTTAAGGATAATATCGGATACTTTAAGTTTCCTGTTGTTGAAGGTGGAAAAGGGGACATTAACAGCTGGGTTGGCGGACCAGGCGTAGGAATGTTCGTTTCTGAAAATTCAAAGGTAAAAGATGATGCAAAAGATTTTGTTAAATTCTTCGTTGAAAAATGGGGAGAGCAATCGGTGACCAATGCTGGGGTAATACCTGCGACAAAAGTTGATACAGCAAAGGTTGACCTTCCTAAATTGTATATTGATGTATTAACTGACTTGAATAATTCCAGCAATCTAACACTCTTTGCTGATGTACAAATGAATGCATCTGTAGCAGAGACTCATTTAAATCTAATCCAGTCACTGTTCGGCAAGGAAGTTACACCTGATGATTATGTAAAACAGCATGAGGAAGCTCTATCTAAGGAATAAGCTGACGGCAGGCAAATAGAAGAAAGGACATGCCGCAATATAGAGGGATGTCCTTTCTTTTTCTAAAAACAGGAACGTATGTTTCGTTAAAGGAGTTGAATGATTGTGAATAATGTGATGTCAAATAAGAAAATTATTGCGATTTACGTACTCCCAGCACTCGTGTTAATCCTCGCATTAATATATGTTCCTATTGTTCTAACTGGTTACTACGGGTTGATGAAATGGGATGGAATCGGAAAGATGGATTTTATTGGTCTTACTAATTATACCACCCTAATTAAGGATCCAAAATTTTGGGGTAGTGCTTACCATTCATTTTTACTAGCCTTATTTTCAGCAATCAGCTTAATTGGTTACTTACTGATTTCAATCATACTGGCTGGGAAAATTAAGGGCGCAGATTTTTTTAGGAAAATATATTTAATTCCCATGTTACTTGCATCAGTAGCTATTGCCCAGTTATGGTTAAAGATTTATCATCCTACGAATGGAATCTTAAATAATTTATTGACATCTTTAGGGGTAGAAAATACGCCGGAATGGCTTGCGGACCCGAAAATTGCTTTGTTTGCTATTTTCATTCCGATCATATGGCAATATGCTGGATTTTATATATTGATCTATTATGCAGCACTTAAAAATATTCCCGAAACATTAATTGAAGCAGCGAAGATTGATGGAGCAAGTGCCTGGCAAATTGCTGTGAAAATTAAGCTGCCTCTGATTATGAACGTAATCAAAGTTACGATTGTTCTTGCTGTCGTTGGTTCTTTAAAATATTTCGATTTGATTTATGTCATGACCGGTGGGGGACCAAATGGTTCTAGTGAAGTAATGGCTTCTTATATGTATCATCAAGCATTTAGAGGATTTGACTTCGGATATGGAAGTGCCATTGGATTTTTCCTATTAATTATTTGTCTGGTGGTTACATGGGTGATCACGAAGCTTACCGCTTCTAACGAAGACGTGAATTATTAACTGGAAGGAAGGAGGAAACACGATGAGCAGTTTACAAACCAAACCAAGTGCACTACCTGGTAAAAAAACAAGCAACCCTTTATCAGGAGTAGGAAGTAAAGCTGCATATAGTCTGTTATATGTAGTATTAATCATTCTAGCGATTTTTCAAATTTTCCCTATCGTTTGGCTGTTTCTTTTTTCTCTAAAAAACAATCAGGAAGTATTTAATATGTCTCCGTTGTCTTTTCCAGCAGATCCAAAATGGGAAAATTATGTGCGGGTGTGGACAGAAGGAAATATCAGTCAATATTTTCTTAATAGTGTTGTGTATACCGTATCTGCCGTAGTCTTAACGGTATTATTAGCGAGTATGGTGACTTTTGCAATAACACGTATGAACTGGAAATTGAATAAACTCGTTCTGGGTTTATTTATGGTCGGACTAATGATTCCCGTTCATTCAACCTTGATTCCTCTTTTCAATACATTTTCTAAACTTAATCTGATTGATAATCCGCTATCAATCATTTTGTCATACACAGCTTTTAACTTGCCGATTACGATTATGATCTTATTGGGCTTTTATCAAACACTACCGAAAGAGGTTGAAGAAGCTGCTGTAATGGACGGGGCGTCTGTTCACCGAATCTTTTTCCGGATTTCCTTACCCATGTCGATGCCAGTCATGGCAACAGCAGGCATTATCAACATGATTTATAACTGGAATGAATTTGTTTTTGTTAATACGTTTATTAGTTCAGAGAAGTATAAAACGTTAACCGTCGGCATCCAAAATTTTATTGGTCAATATACCACAGATTGGGGAGCAATCGGTGCAACGTTGATGATCAGTATTCTCCCAATATTACTAGCCTTTTTAGTAATGAGCAACCGGATTGTTGAAGGAATCGCAGCGGGATCTGTTAAAGGATAGGAAACATCAACTTAAAGAAAGTGGTGAAAAGAATGCCTGAAAACCTTTTTTTTAATGCACATCATTCTCCTATTGGCGCTTTTTCAAGTTTTACCTTAGGCTTTCCAGGAAACGGGGGAGGTTTTGATTTAGAGTTAGGCCGGTCACCGCGGCAGAATGTTTTTATTGGAGCAGAATCTCTTTCTAAGGAAGGGATGTATGAGACATTTCCGTTTTTCTCTCTTCCTGATGAAGATGAAAGTAAGAGATATGATATCGAAAATCCTGATCCTAATCCTGATAAACCACGAATTCTGAGTCCTTTTCCCAAAGACGAGATTACACGTGACTTCAAGCTTGGGACAGATACATGGGCTGCAGGAGATATGACCTTTACCATCTACTCGCAGGCGAAAGCGGTTCCAAATCCAGAGACAGCAAGTGAAGAGGAATTGAAACAGACACTTGTTCCAGCTGTTCTTGCAGAGTTTACGATTGATAACACAGGAAGCTCAAAGCCGCGGCGAGCCTTTTTTGGATACCAGGGCACCGATCCCTATAGCTCAATGCGGCGTCTTGATGAAGCGTCCTCAGGTGTAAGGGGAGTTGCACAGGGACGATTAACAGCGATAGCTACGAATGATTCTAGTGTGAAATCTGCGCAGCACTTTAGTTTAGAGAATATTTTAACGGAAACACAAGAAGAAAATTGGACATTCGGTTTGGGTTCGGTCGGATCACTGATTATGGACGTGCCTGCGGGGGTATCTCGTACCTATCAATTCGCATTATGCTTTTATCGCGGGGGACTTGTCACAGCAGGCATGGATAGCTCCTATTATTATAGTAAATACTTTTCTTCTATAGAGGATGTTGCCTCCTATACACTGGATCATTTCCAACTGTTAAGGGATTCAGCTATCGAGGCAAATCAATTAACAGAGAGCGCGCATTTATCTGATGATCAAACCTTTATGCTGAATCATTCCATTCGCAGTTATTATGGAGCAACGCAGCTCCTCGATACTGAAGATAAGCCTTTCTGGGTAGTTAATGAAGGTGAATATAGGATGATGAATACATTTGACTTGACCGTCGATCAATTATTTTTTGAATTAAAGATGAATCCTTGGACAGTAAAAAATGAGCTTGATATGTTTGTTAATCGGTTTAGCTACCACGATCGAGTGAGATTTCCCGGTGAGGAAAAAGAATATGATGGAGGAATATCTTTCACCCATGACATGGGCGTAGCGAATACCATTTCTAGGCCAAAGTACTCTTCCTATGAGTTATACAGCATTGACGGGTGCTTCTCCCATATGACTCATGAACAGCTTGTTAACTGGATTCTTTGTGCTTCCGTCTATACGGAGCAAACGAAGGATCATGATTGGTTACAACGTAATATGGAAGTCTTGGAAGCTTGTTTTCAAAGTATGCTTAATCGAGATCATCCTGAGCCGAACAAAAGAAATGGAATTATGGGTCTGGATTCATCAAGAGTCATGGGTGGTGCAGAAATCACAACCTATGACAGTCTGGATGTTTCACTTGGGCAGGCACGTAATAACTTGTATCTAGCAGGTAAATGCTGGGCTGCCTATATTGCACTTGAAAAGTTGTTTATTGAAAATGACCTTCCTGAACTCAGTAGGATTGCTGGTGAACAAGCAGAGAAATGTTCGGAAACTATGGTCAGTTATATGACCCCATCTGGATATATTCCAGCAATTCTTGGTGAAGGAAATGATTCGAAAATTATCCCGGCTATCGAAGGGCTTGTGTTTCCCTACTATATGAACTGCCAGGAAGCTTTGGAAGAAAACGGTCGATTCGGTCCGTATATTCAGGCGCTGAAACAGCACTTTGAGACGATTATGTCAGAAGAAAATTGTCTGTTTGAGGATGGAGGCTGGAAAATCTCCTCGACTAGCAATAATTCATGGCTGAGTAAAATTTATTTGTGTCAATTTATCGCTAGAGAAATACTAGGCGAAGGTTGGGACGAGGCGGGTGCTAGAGCGGATAAAGCCCATGTAGAATGGCTGACGCACCCTGAATTATCAATATGGAGCTGGAGTGATCAGATTATTTCGGGCGAAATTTCTGGTAGTAAATATTATCCTAGAGGTGTTACCAGCATTCTTTGGCTGGATGAAGCCTAAAGGATGGAGGAGGTGACATCAATGGATCGAATAACAGCAGGTAGTTTTTATACTCTTTGCAGCTGGGTCACAAAAATAGCTTATGTTAATCTATTATGGATCGTTTTTTCTGTAGCAGGCCTTCTATTACTTGGGATCATGCCAGCGACCATTGCTATTTGTACCGTAGTAAGAAAATGGTTTTTGAAGGATCCTGAATTTGCGATATTCCCTGTCTTTGTGTCCACATATAAACAAGAATTTTTTTCAGCAAATAAACTCGGATTTATACTGTTGTTAACGGCTGGTTTTTTACTTGCTGATGTTCTTTTTTTGCAAAGTGTCGGTGGATTGATTCAGGTGATTTTTACGGTTCCACTTATTATTGTAATCTTCCTGCTTACTGCTATAATCCTGTACGTTTTTCCGGTTTACGTACATTTTGAACAATCCTTCTTTTTGCAAATTAAAAATGCACTGCTGATAGCCATTGTGAATCCATTGCACCTTTTCTTGATGATGATTACCATATGTGCAGTAGGTGTTATCTATTGGCTGCTGCCCAGCTTAATCCCGTTTTTTGGAATATCGTTGATTACAGTGCTCGTGATGTTCTTCGCATTAAAGAGCTTTGCCTCTCTTGAAAGTCGTCAAAAGGAATCGATTTAAAAAACGATAAGTGAAAATAAAAAGACTCCTAGTGAGTCTTTTTTGTTTAACTAAATGAATATATAGGGTAATTATTTAGTTTATCGTTCTGAATATGAAAGCAAATTAAAGGAGAACTTTAAAAAACATAAGTAAATTATTGTAAAATTGGTAAAAACCATATATAATACAATTAACAATTAGTTAATCATTAATGGAAAGGATAGAGGTGATTTTTTGCTGGATGAATTTATTGATCCTAAAGAAGCTTTAAAAGAATACGACGTGAAAAAATATCGTACGCCTGACGGATATACAAGTGATATTGCCATTTTTACAATCACTCATGACGAAGCAACAGTTTTTGGCCGTTCGTTAAGGATTCTTCTTATAAAAAGATCTCTTTCTAATGTTGATGGTACACCCAATATTGAGGGAGGCAAGTGGGCGTTGCCAGGGGGATTTATTGATCCGCATGAAACAGCCATTGAAGCGGCGGCACGTGAGTTAGCGGAGGAGACAGACATCCGAGGTCTTCATTTAAAGCATTTTGGTGTGTATGACAGGGAAGGTCGTGATCCAAGGGGCTGGATGATTACCAATGCTCATTATGCAGTCGTACCTGAACATCTTTTAGAGGATCGAAAGGCTGGAGATGATGCGGCAGACGTCAAAATACTTGAGGTAAGTAAGGCCCTTAATCAGGAACTTGCTTTTGACCACAGGTATATTATTGAGGATGCATTGGCGCAAATTCGATTGGATATGGTACAAACGACGCTGGCAAAAGAGTTTCTACCAGACGAATTTACGTTATCTGAACTACGTAATGTTATTCTTTGTACTGCCGGAGATATTGTGAATGAAGTGGTAAAGTCTGAACCCTTTTTCTGGAGAAAAGCACCTAAATTTCCGTTTCTTGAGGCAGTTCTTAATGAAGACAACAGTCATAAAACGACACAAAGAAATTCTAAATTTAAAACAAAGCTCTACCGTTTTACAGATTATATTCCTATAAAGAGTATCTATAAGTAAGAGGGTTATATAGATTAAACCATTTTTTTATCTAAAAGGAGTGTCGGGCTATGAATAAAAAAGCGTTGATTAATATTGATTACACGAATGATTTTGTGAATGGTGCCCTTCCTGTAGGAAAACCAGGTGAAGCAATAGAAGAGAAAGTTGTATCATTGACGAAAGAATTTCTGGATACGGAAAATTATGTTGTGCTTGCTATTGGTGTTCATGTGAAGGATGATCCATTTCATCCTGAAACGAAATTATTCCCTCCACATAACCTAGCTGGAACACACGGACGTGAATTATATGGTGGTTTAGCGGAATTCTATGAAGAGAATAAGAATTCCGAAAAGGTCTTATATATGGACAAAACTCGTTATTCTGCGTTTGCTGGGACCAATCTGGATATCTGGCTTCGTGAACGCGGTGTCACAGATCTTCATTTAATCGGTGTCTGCACGGATATTTGCGTCCTGCATACGGCGGTCGATGCCTATAATAAAGGCTATAAGATTACAGTTCATAAAGATGCTGTGGCAAGTTTTAATCAAGCAGGACACGAATGGGCATTGGGGCATTTTAAAGGCAGTCTGGGAGCAACTATTCTTTAAGTGGGAGAGGGGAAAGTCATGAAACAATACAATGATGATGGATGGGCATTGCATACAGATTTATACCAAATTAATATGGCAGAAACGTATTGGAAAGATAATATTCATCAAAGAAAAGCTGTTTTTGAACTCTATTTTCGTAAGCTTCCGTTTGGAAATGGCTATGCCATTTTTGCTGGACTAGAAAAAGTAATTGAGTATATTAAGAAATTCCATTTTACCGATAGTGATATAGCGTATCTAAAGGATGAACTTCACTATTCAGAAGAATTCTTAGCCTATCTTAAAGAGATGACCTTCACCGGTACGATTAAAGCGATGTCGGAAGGGGAGCTGGTCTTTGGGAACGAGCCTATATTACGTGTGGAAGCACCCCTTGCTGAAGCGCAGATAATTGAAACAGCCTTGCTGAATATTATCAACTATCAAACGTTGATTGCTACTAAGGCATCAAGAATTAAACAGGTTATTGGGACGGAAACAGCGATGGAATTTGGAAGCCGAAGAGCTCAGGAAATGGATGCTGCTATTTGGGGAACACGTGCGGCCTTTATCGGCGGTTTTGATGCAACGAGTAATGTTCGCGCGGGTAAACAGTTTGGCATCCCCGTCGCTGGTACCCATGCGCATGCATTAGTTCAGGCCTATCAAGATGAATACAAGGCTTTTCACAAGTATGCTGAAACCCATAAAGACTGTGTTTTTTTAGTAGACACCTATGATACCTTAAAATCGGGTGTACCAACCGCTATTAAAGTAGCCAAGGAACTAGGAGATGCGATTAATTTCAAAGGGATACGTTTGGACAGCGGCGACCTTGCTTATTTATCTAAGGAAGCTCGAAAAATGTTGGATGATGCAGGCTTCCCCGATGCGAAAATTACCGCATCTAATGATTTAGACGAATATACCATCATTAATTTGAAGTCTCAGGGCGCACGAATAGACAACTGGGGAATCGGTACGAAACTAATTACAGCATACGATCAACCGGCGCTTGGAGCTGTCTATAAACTGGTATCGATTGAGAATGAAAATGGAACCATGATCGATACAATAAAGATTTCTGGTAATCCAGAGAAAGTCACCACACCCGGTCTTAAGCGTGTCTACCGAATTATAAATAGCAGCAGCGGAAAAGCAGAAGGTGATTATATTGCACTTGAGGAGGAAAACCCACAAGAAGAAGAGCGCTTGAAAATGTTCCATCCTGTTCACACCTATGTAAGTAAATTTGTAACCAATTTTATAGCAAAAGAACTTCATAAGGACATATTTATCAAAGGAGAGCTGGTTTACAAACTACCGGACCTTAAAGCTGCTCAACAATATACCTTTGAGAATCTTGAACTGTTATGGAATGAATACAAGCGCTCCTTGCATCCTGAAGAGTATCCGGTCGATTTGAGTCAAAAATGCTGGGACAATAAAATGAAAAACATTGAAGAAGTTAAACAAAAGGTTCAAGAGGGTCTGCAAGTAAAATAATCTTGTAGGGGGAGAAGCAATGGGCAAAATAGGAATATACGGATCATCCTTTGATCCGGTCACTAATGTCCATTTATGGACAGCGTCTACGATCGCTAATCGAGCGAAGCTTGACCGTGTCATTTTCCTTCCATGTGCCAGTAACCGAATTGATAAGCAGATGAAAACAAGTAATGAACATCGTTGGAACTTGCTTCAAATGGCGATCGCAGATAATCATAAATTTGAAGCCAGTGATTATGAAATGAACGAGCTTGCCGGTACAAGTAAGCAGTACACTTGGTACACGATGGAGTATTTTACAGAGGTATACCCCAATGATGAGCTATATTTCATCATGGGAGCAGATCTCCTTGTTGAGATAGACAATCAAGACCTGCCCATTCATAAACGCTGGAAACATCGAGAAAAGCTGATAGCTAATCATAAATTTATCGTCATGGCCCGAGATGGGATTGATATGTTAAAAGCTATCTCTAAAAGTCCACTGCTTCGCAATGCCGATGACGGCAGGAAGTTTCATCTAATCGATAAAGGTTTGCAAATGGAAATCAGCAGCTCTTATATCCGCGATGAACTGGCTGCTGGAGGCGAACCAAGATACCTTCTACCTGATGAATGTTACCAATATATAATGGATCATGGATTGTATCAGAAAGAACGATTGTAGGTGTACATTCATAATCAAGCTGTCGAGATTCTCGACGGCTTTTTTCTGTGTTGCCACACCAAGCCTTCCGCAGACAAAATAGCTTCAGCGCACAGAAATATTCTGTTTCGCACAAAAGAGATGCCTAGAGGAAAGAAAACCCCTAAGCAACACGTGAATAAAAGGCAGTTTGGATGGGGGAAAAAGTGTTTCTTTCCTTTACGACACATAGAAGTCAGTAAGAAAGAAAAATGTCAGTAAATTTGTGGTTACCTGTCAATTAATAAAGGATTTCCGAGAATCATCCAGAATTTGTATGTAAAGATAGCTATAAGGAGGTGCTTATATGGATTTTTCGTTTATACATGCAGCAGATATCCATTTGGATAGTCCGTTAAGAGGATTGGAGCAGTATGATGGTGCACCTGTAGAAAAGATTCGGAATGCCACACGGGAAGCGTTTGTAAATTTGGTTGATGCAGCAGTTAGTCGTAAGGCGGCCTTTGTACTCCTAGCGGGAGATTTGTATGACGGGGACTGGAGGGATTACAATACCGGTTTGTTTTTTGTGAGTCAAATGTCCATTCTACAGCAACATAATATTCCGGTTTTCTTAATACGCGGGAATCATGATGCTGCAAGTCAAATTTCAAAGCAGTTGAAATTACCAGGTAATGTTTATGAGCTGTCATCAAAGAAACCGGAAACCGTTTTAATGGATAACCTGAAGACTGCAATACATGGGCAAAGTTATTCAACACGTGCCGTGACAGACAATATGGCTCTGCAGTATCCGCCTCCCGTTGATACGTTTTTTAATGTCGGCTTATTACATACATCAGCGTCAGGCAGGGAAGGGCATGAGCGTTACGCTCCTTGTTCTGTGAGGGATCTAGAGGCCTGTGGTTATGATTACTGGGCGCTGGGCCATGTCCATCAGAGAGAGCAGCTATCAGAGAATCCGTACATTCTTTTTCCTGGGAATATTCAAGGAAGGCATATTAAAGAAACGGGCAGTAAAGGCTGTTCTTATGTGACAGTAAGTGATGGAGAAATTGATACTGTTGAACATATTGAGCTTGATGTTCTCCGATGGGAGATGTGTGAAGTAGATGCTGGCAGTGAGGTAGCAGACGTACACGGCTTACTTGAAAAAGCACGTATGGCCTTAGAATCAGTGTTTGAAAAAGCGGATGGCCGCTTTTTAGCAGTCAGATTTAAGATTACTGGAGTAAGCGTTATTCATCATCAACTCCTTACAGACACAGAACATGTAATTAATAATCTACGCGCTCTC
Organism: Peribacillus sp.; assembly: GCF_059453735.1. NCBI lineage: Bacteria > Bacillati > Bacillota > Bacilli > Caryophanales > Bacillaceae > Peribacillus > Peribacillus sp. The sequence goes on from NZ_JAZVJO010000364.1 coordinate 21,464, forward strand.
GCACTTGAAGTTGGCCAGGGAGATATCTGGTTAGAAAAAGTGAAAATCGAAACGTCCGGGTTGACGAGTTTAGAAGAGCTTAGGAGTGAGCATACCCCGCTCGCCGGTATCCTTGATTATTTACGTGAGATTCAAGAAGATGATGTCGTCATTTCAGAATTATTGGATGAATTTACGGAGCTGCAAAACAAACTGCCTTATGAATTACGGCAGATGGAACGCGGAGTTGACTATACGAATCCATTTTTGTTAAAACAGCGGTTCCAAGAAGTTGAAGATGTCATTATTACATACTTAACGAAGGAGGAGTCTAGATGAGATTTGATTACATTTACTTGAAAGCGTTTGGACATTTTACCGACTATAGGTTGTCCTTTGATGCAAGTAAAAATTTTCATCTTGCCTATGGACTGAATGAAGCTGGGAAAAGTACGATTCTTTCTTCTGTAACCGATTTACTTTATGGGTTTCCAAAAACTACGCCTTATTCTTTTAAACATGATAATAAACAGTTGCGAATCGAAGGACAGCTACGTCATATAAATGGTGATAAGCTGCGGTTTGTGAGGCGTAAAGGAACCAAAAATACGCTTCTCGATATCAATGATTCGCCGTTATCAGAACAAAAAATTCAGCAGTTTATGAATCATCTTTCAAGACAGCAATTTACACATATGTTTGCTCTCGATCATGTTCGAATTCGTGAAGGCGGAAACAGATTGCTGGAAAGCGGTGGGCATGCAGGGGAAGGGTTGTTTTCAGCAGCATCAGGAATGAATAGGATTCGAGAAGTATTGGATGAGGTCGACAAAAAAACAGACAGTATGTTTAAGAAAGGGAGATCAGGAACGCCAATCATTAATAGTCTCGTTAAAAAAGAGCAGGAATTAATTAGAATCATTGCTGAAAGTCAGATGCGAGTGAAAGATTGGAAAGAAATCGAGAATAAGTATCAGGAAAGTGAACAGCGTCTGCAAGAAATTCTAAATAAAAGTAAAAAATTAGAACTCAAGCAGCGGAAGCTCCGGCGTCAAAAATTAATTTTGCCGCAAGTTGCTAAGCACCAGGAATATAAAGAGAAGATGGGTGAGTTGGGGAAAGTACCAGAGTTGCCGGTTGATAGTCATAATCAATTTCAAGAAAATAAACAAACGTTTTTGCGTGCACAAAAAGATAAAATAAGGGCAGAAGAACAGTTAAAACATCTTAATAGCGAACTAGCTGCAATTCAGATCCATGCATTTATTTTGGAGAAGGGGCCGATAATCGAATCGTTATATAAGAATGTATTAACCTACGAGAATCATTTAGAAAGTAAACCTAGTTTAAAGAAAGAAAAACAGCGCTGGGAGTACCAAGCTTTACAGATAGCCCAAAATATTGATCGCTCCATCACCCTTCTAGAAACAATCGATACACTTCGAATTCCTGCAGAAACTAAACACACCATTATTGAGCTCTCTAAACAAAAACCATTATTAGATCAAGCCTTTTATGTGGCTGTAAAAGAAGAAAATACGCTGGCAATCGAAATTGATGAATTAAGAAAAGAACAGTTGAGTTTGGTTGAAGTTCAAGATTTAGATGATTTGGAAAGTATCCTTGAACAGGTGAAGCGAGAAGTCAGGATTGAAGAAGAGCTTAAACAACTAGTTTCAGAGAGTCAAAGGCAAGAAGCGTTACTTGAATTCATGATAAGGACTTTGCCTCTATGGACAAAGAATAGAGAGGCTCTGTTAGAACAAAAATTCCCGATGAATGAAAGTATTAAAAAGTATGTCCTCTTATTTCGTGATTTCGCTGATTCCATAGCACGATTCAATAAATCTATAGAAGAGGAACAAAGAAAAATGGAGGAGGATATTCGCCATATTCGAGATCTGGAACGAATGGAGGATATTCCTACTGAGACAGAGCTTCATGGAATGCGTGAGCATCGAGATTATGGATGGGAAATGATTCGTTCTAAGTTATCTCAAACAGAAGATGCAGAAAAGATAGCAGTCTTTACGAATGGCAGGTCTCTTGAACATGTATTTGAAAAAGCGATGTATAAAGCAGATAAGGCCTCAGATCAGATGCGCGTTCAAGCAGAAAAGGTGGGCGAAAAAAATAAGCGGCTCGGCGATATTGAAAACAGTAAAAGAAAAATAGAAGAGTATATATGCAATCAAGAAAAGGTAAGGATGGAATGGGAATTCTGTAGAAAGGAATGGGAAAACAGCTGGGCCCAGACAGGGATTTCCCCATTAGAACCAGAGGAAATGATCGAGTGGGTTAATAAACTACAACAAATTAATGAATCGAGTATTCGTTATACGGAGATATTGTCTGATATTCAACAGAAAGAAGAGAAACTTAATCATTTAAAGCAGACGCTAACAGAGATACTTGAAAAATTAGAGGTAACAGCCAAAAAAGACACGTTATTGGACCTTCTTAATCGTTCGGTTTCAACGATAAAAGCGCTGCAAGTGATGAAAACAAAAAGAGAAAATAACGCTATTCAATTAAAACATATCCAAAAAAAACGCTTAGAAAAAGAAGTAGAAAAAGAGAGGATTCAGCTTAAGTTAAGGCAATGGAACGATAGTTGGAAACAGAATATACAAGGTTTGTTTACTAAACCTGATGCCTCTGTAGCTGTAGTGATTCAATTACTTGAGCTAGTAGACCATTGTTTATCAGCATATACAAAAATGAAAGATACCGAAAAAGAACTGAACGAAGTAAATCTTAGTATGGACCAATTTAGAAACGAAGCAGAAATTCTCATCAATCATTATTTTAGACATCTCCAATCCATGCCTATTCATCTGGCCGTGAGCCAATTACATCGTGAACTAATAGACGCTCAAAAAAACCAAAGTACTGCAATGGCACTGGAAAATCAGGCTAAACAATTTATTGATAGAATTCAAGAATATAAAGAAGAGATGGAGGGTGCTGCTGATAAACAGGAAGAATTGAGAAAACTGGCGGGGTGTAAGGAAGAGGAACTGGGACAAGTTATTTCTAATTTCTATGAAAAACGTCAATATCAATTGAAATTGGTGGAAATAGAAGAAAAGTTACTTAGTGATGGAGAAGGTATGACCCTTGTACAGCTTTTCGAAGAATGCGTGTTAGACCTTGATCGTATATCCGTAGAACTAAAGCATATTGAGGAAGAATTGCAATTTTTAGATGATGAAAAAATTTCAGTTAGTAAAGGGCATGGAGTCATCCAGAAAGAATATGAAGAAAAAATTACCGGACATAATATGACGGCTTTACTTGCTGGACAAAAGAAAGAGAGTATTGTCTCCCGTATAGAATTTTATGCTGATCAATATTATCTCCTTAAGATGGCGTCGATGCTTTTAAAAAGGGGCATAGAATATTATCGTGAAATGAACCAAAGTCCCATTTTAATAAGTGCAGGCCAGATCTTTGCAAAAGTTACGCTGAATAAATATCGAGACGTGACGGTTGATTATAATGAAAAGGATGAGCCGATTTTAGTAGGCATTCGAGAGGATGGAGAAAGAGTCTCGGTTGAAGGGATGAGTGATGGTACGAAGGATCAATTATACTTGGCTCTCCGACTGGCAAGTATTGAAAAATATGTTCAGGAAAATGAACCTATTCCTTTCATAGTTGACGATATACTTATTCATTTTGATGATGAACGGGCAAAAGAAACCTTAAAGGTACTGTTAGATTTGTCAAAGAAAACACAAGTTATATTCTTCACTCATCATTCCAGGTTGATTGAGTTAATGAAGGATATAGCTAGTGAGGATCAATTCCAACTTGAACAACTTACAAATTTAGCGAGCGTTAAGTGAAATTTTTTTATCGAATCCGTCGAAGGTAACTAGTATGAATGGTAATTAATTGGTAAAATATGAATACCCAACTTTGATGTCGGCATAGAATATAACCTGTCAGGAGGAGTGAAAATGGAACAAAAAAAAGTTCATTTATTTCCGTATCAGGTGAAAACTGTCGAACTTGTAACAACTGAAGTGCCAAGCGGAGTCGAATTGATTCAGGCTCCAAACGTGTGGAATAAATCAAAAGGAAAAGGTATTACAGTAGCCATTCTCGACACAGGCTGTGATATAACCCACCCAGATTTGAAAAATCGGATTATCGGCGGTCGGAATTTCACTGATGATGATCATTCCAATCCTGAGATGTTTGTCGACTATAATGGACATGGTACACATGTGGCAGGGACGATTGCGGCTGAAAAGAATGATGTTGGTGTGGCAGGAGTCGCTCCTGAAGCTGATTTATTAATTTTGAAGGTTTTGGACAAAAATGGTTCCGGCCAATACGAATGGATTATAAATGGAATCAATTATGCGGTGGAACAAAAGGTAGATATCATTTCAATGAGTCTTGGAGGGTCTGAGGATGTTCCTGAGCTGCATCAAGCAATTCAACAGGCCATTTCTAAACAGATTCTTGTCGTGTGTGCAGCAGGTAATGATGGCGACGGAGATGATACTACAGATGAAATGGGCTACCCCGGCTGTTACAACGAAGTAATCAGTGTTGGGGCAATTGATTTAGAGCGACGGTCTTCACCTTTTACTAATTCCAATAATGAAGTGGACCTGGTAGCTCCAGGTGAGGAGATTCTCTCAACCTATCTAAATGGACAGTATGCTAAACTGAGTGGTACGTCAATGGCGACACCTCACGTATCTGGCGCGCTTGCGCTAATTAAAGTAATGGTAAACGAGAGCTTTGGACGTACACTGACTGAGCCGGAGCTCTATTCACAATTGATTAGAAGAACGATTCCGCTGGGGAATTCCCCGAAGCTTGAAGGCAATGGGTTGTTATATCTTACAACGGTAGACTATTTAGAAGAAGTCCTAAGTAAGAAAATGAAAGAGCAGTTAAGTATATGATGAATGACCTTTTACATGAACTTGCCCAGGAACGTGAGTGGTGCAAAGCTGAGCTAAAGGCAGTTTTGAATCGTGAGTATTATAATGAACGTACCGACTTAGAACAAAAAAATGCCTATTACCGTATGATTTCTTTTAAGGATAGTTATCTATCTTCACGAATAAGAAAGCTTTTAGAAGAAACACATCTTCAAAAATTAAGCTATACCCCGCATCGATATTTATATCCCTGGGTTGATCTACAGGAAGATCGAACGCTTAAAAGTTTGTACTCGGGGAAAAGGATGGATCCTCTCGATGTGATTGAAGCGGATATTCGGAAATTAGAGCAAGAAGCTCAGCAGGGACAATTAGGGACGTCACTTTTAAACTGTGAACATGTGGTCCCACAATCCTGGTTTCACAAGAAAGATCCGATGAAAGGAGATCTTCATCACCTTTTTGCCTGTGACCCTGGATGTAATAGCATCCGCGGTAACCATCCATATGATGACTTTTTAGATTATATTCCAGAGCGGTTGATTCTTGGTATAAAGGATGGATGTGGGAAAAATGAGGGTGGAAAGTTTGAGCCTGAATACGGAAAAGGAATCGTGGCTCGGTCCACCCTCTATTTTTTACTGCGCTACCCGCAAACCATATCGCACGAACTGGTGAATAGCTCTCTTTTACTAGAATGGCATCAAAGGTTTCCGGTATCACGCTATGAACTGCACCGAAATCAAGCCATTCAGGAGCTGCAAGGAAATCGTAATCCTTTTATTGATTTTCCTGATTCTGCACGGTCAATGATTCTATAAATAGAGGAAAAACTTGAGAAAACCCGAAATTTCGGTATTTCTCAAGTTTTTTTGTTATTTTAAAAGAACATAGAATGTAAAATCGTCCGCTGGTTTGATACAATTAGTAGTATGAGTATAATAAAGGAATGATAATTTTGAAAAAGCTTAGCTGGATGATTTCAGGAATTGGTGCCTTGTTGATTGCTGGAGGACTGCTTTATCCTCTGGACATGATTACAAAAAATACATTTATTTATATGCTGCTTGGCGGTTCAGTCACTATGTTTATCGCATCAATGATTAGAGCCTATGCGATAATGAAAGACAAATAAAAAAGTTGTACCTGTAAAAACAGGTACAACTTTTCAGACTGTAGACAAACTCGGGTGAGATTTAAAATCGAGATGTTGATTTCCATTCCAGGCGCTTCGCTTTCCGCGGGCGGGCGGTGAGCCGCATCAATGCTCACGCTCCTGCGGGGTCTCACCTGTCCCGCTGTTCCCGCAGGAGTCTTCACGCCTTCCATTTCAATCAACCGTCTTTCTATAGTTAATCTGGACCTTGTGATTAAAAGGGCTATCCTAGAACCGGAGGACACAAGTGATTTAAAAAGTGGATACTATGTCAATAAAGAACTATAAAATAACAGTAAGCCTATTAAAACCATGATTTGCTTCGATAAGCAGGAAAACATCCATGAAATATGTTCAAAATACCAAAAGAGGTTCGGAATGAAACCATTCCGAACCCCTTTTGTCTACAAACTGAAACCGCTTGGAGAAATCCAAGCGGTTTTTAAATAAGGCATCTAATCGCTTAGTTTTTCTCAAGCGTACCTTTAACGAGTACGGGTGGTGTATCTCGTTTGTATATTTTCTGTAATAAAATGGTCTGGATAATCATAAACAGGCCTCCAATTGACCAGTATAGCGGAAGTGCTGCTGGAGCAGAAAATGAAATGAATAAAATCATCGCGGGCGAAATATAACTCATCATTTTCATCGTTGCTTGCTGTTCAGCAGGCATTTGACGCATTGATACTACGGATTGGAAATAATAGATCACGCCGGCAATGATGGCCATAATATGATCTGCCTGACCGAGGTTAAACCATAGAAAGCTGTGAGTTGCAATTTCGTGCGAGCCTTTTATGGCATAATAAAAGCCCATCAAAATCGGCATTTGAATTAATATGGGCAGGCAGCCCATATTCAAAGGGTTAACGTTATGCTTCTTATAAAGCGACATCATTTCCATTTGAAGCTCTTGTTGTTTAGCTTTATCTTTGGTTTTTTTAATTTTGTCTTGAATAGCGGTTAATTCTGGTTTTAATCCGTCCATCTTTCCCTTCATCAACGTCTGTGTCTTATATTGCTTCATAGTTAAAGGGAATAGGACAAAACGAATGATTAAAGTCATCAAGATGATACTTAACCCATAGTTCCCACTGAAAAGGTCAGCGTTAAAGTCGAGCATGACCGTCATCGGATGAACTAAAAATGTGTGAAAGAAACCATCATTCTCTCCGGAAGCTTGGCATCCGGTTAAAACGAAGGGTATACCAATTAGTAAAAGTAATAAAAATTTGTTTTTCAAAATTATTCCTCCTCAGATTGTTAGATACCTTTGTATCAATCTGAGGATTCGATGGACCATCTGAATCGTCTGGAGATTCTTTTCTGCAAATATATGTGTAAAAACGTTTCACTCCAAAGTGATACGTTTCCCCTGAAACCTTTATGGCAATCTTTCTTTTATGCTCTAAGAAAGCTGCATCTCGTTTGTTAAATGCTACTCCACTGTTGGTGTCAAAGAAATAGACAGCGACTGGAAGAACCAGGGCTAGCAAATACCCCGCCCAGAGTGCATTTCGGAGCGTAAGTAGATCGAGTTCTAGTAAAAATTCCATAAGTAGAAACCCCATTTATTTTAAAATGTACATATACACTATAACAAATGTAGAAAAAAGGTAAATATATAGTTCTCATTTTCCATAAAATAATTTACTTGCAATCACAAAAATTAGTTTAGTAAATTTCATTATTTTTTCCATTTATACTGGTATTTAATCATAAAAAAAATTAAAGTGTCTAATTTTTAATGAAATAGACATGATGCTTTAATAAAAATAGCAAGTCTAGGCATTCACATAGAACCAGTTGAGAGCATATGGATAGAGGAGGCTTATAATAAGAGGTGATAGATCATGTACAATCCGTATAAACAGGATACGAATGATTTAAATCAACAGACAATGTACGATTCTTACGGAACCAATTATGAGATTAATCCCGATTATTCCAGACAAAAAACGATGCCGGGTGGACCAGGCGGTGGACCAGGGCAAGGCGGACCTGGTTACCAAGTCGGAGGCCAAGCGGTCTTAGGAAGACAAATAAGGCAGTCAACTCCTTGGCTCACAGAACGACATGGCTACGATCCGACTTGGAACCAATTATGAGATTAATCCCGATTATTCCAGACAAAAAACGATGCCGGGTGGACCAGGCGGTGGACCAGGGCAAGGCGGACCTGGTTACC
>NZ_JAZVJO010000365.1:0-13435 GCF_059453735.1 Peribacillus sp.
TACGCGACTGTAATGATTCGTAATTCATCCATTCCAAATAGCTGCTCACGGGCATTTGTCGCCAAGAATTGTTTTGAGAAAAATTGCAGCATACCCTTAGATTCTTCAAATCGATACTGTTTAGCAAACTCTAACGCCTTATCAGAAATGGTGTTCAATTTTTCCAGACTTGAAGAGGATGCGGCAAAGACATTCGAAATAGAAGTAACCCATAAGACGATCACTAACAGCAGAATTTTTTTTCTCATACCACTTGTCCCTCCCCATACATCTATTAAACAATATGTACTAGGGAAGCCAAGTAGACCAAAACTATAAATTTAGAGCTTTAAAGTAAACCGATTTTTTCTTACTCCAAGATAATAGCAAATAAAGATGGAGACGATACTCAGCCAAAATGTAAAATAACCGATTTCATTCATATAGACAGCAAGGTCACTGTATGTTGGCATCATCTTAAACACATAATCAATGATGTCATTATGAAGGGTCCAAATGGCTGCAACAGCAAACTGCCAGGGTTTAATACGATAAAAAGGGGCATACAGCAAACCCTGTACTGCCATAGCAAAATGAGAAGCCATCAGCATATATCCGACACCATCTAAGCTGCCAGTTGTCAATAACACCAGTAAATTCATGACGACTGCCCAAATCCCATATTTAAATAAGGTCATGATTGCCAGCGCTTCAACCAGCCCCCAGCTTTTTCCGAGTAAAAAGGCACCCAGCACCAACACAAAGAACAAGGTGGCCGTCGGACTATCTGGAACAAAAGGTAAGAAAACTGCTGGAGTGTTAGATAGTTGATGTTCATACCAGTAATATCCGTATATGGTGCCAAATAAATTCACAAAAAATAATAAACGTAAAAAATTCCGGTTCCCAAGGTACCCATAAAGCATTTGCATACTATTCCCTCTTTCAACAAAATAAGACTCCCATTTATTCTATCTTGATTACCCAGATTAACCAACATTTAGATACAAAAAAAACTGACGGAGTAATCCGCCAGTTTTTTTCAAAGCATCTGCATCATTCTGTTTTTGCATTAGAAACAAATTCAGATAGTACTTTAAGTTCTTCATCTGTCCCTTTGAAAATGCCACCTGGCATTGTGCCTTTACCTTTTACGGCAATCTCAGCGACTTCTTCAGGAGTAAGACCAGTATCGACAAGTGATGGTGCAGCGGGCCCGCCTGTCAGCTCAGCACCATGACAGGAAATACATGTGTTGGCTTCAAAAGACTTATAGCCTTCACTTTCCTTATCAATATCTGCGCCTTCAACAATTGCCCCTTGCTTTTTAGAAGCTTCCCAATCATGATGGGCAGCGGATTCCCAAGTTAGATAGAAAACTGCTGCAATCCCAAGAAGCATAAATCCTGTCGCAAGCGGACGTTTAGTCGGTTTGCGTTCAGGACCTCTATCAAGAAATGGCGCTAAGAACAACGCACCAAACGCAAGACCTGGAATAATCATTGCTCCAACGATATTAAATGGACCTGATGCATACGTATACTTTAACAATTGGTATAAGAATAAGAAATACCAATCTGGAAGCGGTACATATGCAGTATCAGTCGGGTCAGCAATACGCTCCAATGGAGACGGATGCGCGGCTGTTAAGCATAGAAAACCTACAAGAAAAACTGCTCCAACTATCCATTCCTTCAACAGGAAATTCGGCCAAAACGCTTCCGTTTTACCAGGATATTCCGAATAATCTTTTGGTATATTCGGCTTACGATCCGTAGAAATACGTGAGTCCCCTACGAATTTCATACCTTTTCCACGATGCATAGAATAATCCCCCTCCTTTATGCAAAGGTGTTAACCTCAATTTTTTACAACGGTCCAGAAATACCTTGTTTACGAATCATTAAGAAGTGAGCCGCGATTAATCCAAGCAATGCAGCCGGTAAGAAGAATACGTGAACAGCAAAGAAGCGTGTTAACGTTTGTGCTCCGACAATCGTTGGATCTCCGGCAACCAGCGTTTTAAGGGCTGGTCCAATCAATGGTACTGATTCCATAATAGTAAGCGTCACCTTCGTTGCAAACAATGCTTTCATGTCCCATGGTAATAAATAGCCTGTTAAACCTAAAGCAAGCATGATGAAGAAAATTAATACTCCAACCATCCAGTTAAGTTCACGAGGTTTTTTATAAGCACCTTGGAAGAATACCCGAAGAGTATGTAAAAACATCATGACGATTACAAGACTTGCACCCCAGTGATGCATTCCGCGGACAATTTGTCCGAATGCCACTTCATTTTGTAAATAGTACACAGATTCCCATGCATTTACAATATCTGGCACATAATACATTGTTAAGAACATACCAGAAAGAATTTGAATAACCGTGATGAAAAATGTTAATCCGCCAAAACAATAAACGAATGCAGAAAAATGATGCGCTGGATTAACATGTTCCGGAACCTCATGGTCAGCAATATCTCGCCACAATGGCGTAATGTCTAAACGTTCGTCAACCCAATCATAAATCTTGTTTATCACGTATTACGCCCCCCTTATTGTGGAATTAACTGACCTAAGTATAGAATTCCGTCTTTTTCCTTTGTTGCATACATATCCAGTGGTGCAATCGGCGGTGTACCTTTTACATTGACACCATCTTTAGTGTACCTGCCATAATGGCACGGACAGAAAAATTGATTAGGATTTTCTTTATCCGTATTCCAGGCTACTGTACAGCCTAAATGTTTACAAATCGGCGATAAGGCAACAATCTTCCCATCATCTGTTTTGTAAACCCAAGCTGTATTCGTTTGCGAGGTTTCGTACCAACCATCCTTTTGGTCGAATGAATAATCGACACGGACAGGTTCTCCCGATAATTCTGAAACTTTCATCTTCGTTGCCACAAAATCTCCTGAAGCTTCTGCTTTTAACACAGGGTCGATAGCAAATCTGACCATCGGCATTATCATACCTGCTGCCATAAATCCACCAACACCAGTAAGTGTGTAATTAAGGAACTGACGTCTTGTAACGTTTTGTTTGCTCATGCTTTCTCCCCCCCTCTATCACTGAACTCAGCCCAACGGACCATTCAATAACAACACTATAAAACTAGGACATTACAATGATATATCATTCCTTGGTCAAGGTCAATATTTGTTAAAGTTTTATGACAGTATTATTTTGCCTATTTATTAGCTCATTATTCCAAATTTTCTTGAAAGATTCTCCAATTTCTTGTGCTCTTTCCCTTGCCAGCTCTCTAATTTCGCCTTCTTCTGTTTTAGGATCAAGCAACGGAATTAAAAACACCTCTGCGTCCAATTCTTGCTCTGCACTCCAATCCTTATCAGAAGTAAGAAGGAAAATATGCTTAAATTCATTCTTCCTTAAAACAGCTGTTACTGATTTAATCAAGTCAACTTTATTTCCTGTATCCTCTAGGTACACGAGCTGCGGAACGATGAGGATTCTTCCTTTAAATTGCTTTTCAAGCTCATAATTTAATCCCATCATAAATTCATTCATTATCGCCGATTGCTCCATCTCTTCATTAAATGAAAGTGGAACGGCTGTTAGCAGAGCACTGTCTACATATTCCTTAGCCTGCTTGTACATGGTGATATCTTTTGGAACCCATTTCATAAACTCACTCCTAAAATCCCATTTCTCACTATTTTACTATATCTTTTACCATTTCCTCTAGTATTAGTAATTCTTTTTTTGCGAAACCAATGGAAACTTATTGATCGTATCACACTGAGCAGCTAAGGGAAATGAACACTGCAGATTTTTTTATAAAAAAATAAACTTCTCCAGATTATGGAGAAGCTTTATACATGCTTTATTTTATATACGTGTAAGACTTTTTAGTCGGCCTGTTAAGGTACGGAAGGCCTCTTCATCATGCTGATCTAAAGCCGCGTCAATTTCCTGAAGGATTCGCTCACGCTGGAAAGAAACCATCGTGTTCTCAAGGAATTTTTCGGCCAGCATTTTATCTTTTTCATTCGCTTCCGAGCTTTTAGGACGAAACGGATTATCCTCAAGTACGGCTGCGTATTGATAAGAAGAGTATGCAGATTTAAAATTCAACTGGATGTAAATATCTTCGTCTCGATTGAGGCGGATATCGTGAAAGGATTTCTCAGCATCTGTTGTCATAATATTGGATTTGTAGAATCGAAAAGGAGCTTCCTCCACACAATGGGTAGACATGATTAACCCGCGTGGACAATACTGGGCATGCTCAACAAAATGTACTTTTTTCATCAACTGGTCGTGGCTCATGAGGTAATTCAAAATCCAAACACATTCCCTGCGCTTCAATTGATAATGATTTAAAAACCAGCGGATAAAATCTTTCTTTTCGTTCACAGATACAGGGGTAGCCACCATAATTTCCCTCCTCTGCCCATTTTTGATCTAGTTTTGGCTATCCAACTAGTGTTCCGGTGTTTCTTCTAGACGCTCCAGAACTAAGGCATATTCATCATTGGCTGGATCCATTTTTTGCAGCCTATTAAATATTTCTCTAGAGGTATGCCTGTCTCCTTCTTCAATTAAAAAGAAACCATAATCTTCAAGAAAATCTTGGTTGTTATTAAAAGAATTATATGCTTTATGGTAGCTGTTTAATGCCTCTTTATATTGCTCTAAATTTTGCTGACTGACCGCAGACAGCCAATCGAATTGCGGATCATCTTCTCCATATGAGCGTATACTTTCAATGGTTTCGAGGACATCTTCATATTTTTCAGCCTGGCTTAGCAGTTTCAATAAAGTCAATGCAGCCTCTAAATAACCTGGATCAATGGCGAGTGCTTCTCGAAATAGTGATTCCGCTTCTTCTGCTTTTCCTTTTTTAATTGAAATTTTTCCTGCGAATAAATAAAGTTCTTTATTAAATTGATCGGCACGAATTCCATCTTTAGCTGTTTCAAGAGACTTGTCCAGCTCCTCAAGATGCTCGTACGATCTTGCCAGCGGCAGATAGAGGGAATGATATTCAGGGTCAAGTTCTTTTAGCTCAATGAACTTATTGATAGCTGTTTCAAAGAATCCTGCCTGATAAGCAGTAAGTGCATATTCAAACAGTGTATTAATCTCTAATTTTTCTCCTATAGCTGTTTCGTAATAAGACATAGCTTCTTCGAAACGTCCCGTACTGCTTAAAGCTTCTGCAACTCTTTGATTAATATTGACTCCGCCGATTTCCGTTTCATGAGGAAGGACCAAATTATAACTTTCAATCGCTTTCTGATCCTTCCCTTGTTGAAAGTATAACTCTCCAAGCGCAAAATCAATCAAAACTTCATCTGGAAGCAAATCTTTCGCCATTAATAATTTTCTTTCGCTTACTTCATCCATTCCTTGGAGCTGATACAAATCAGCTTCCAATAACAACGCACTCGGATAAACTTCATCTGACGGATCAATTTTCTCTAAGAGTAGCATCGCTTCATCCTCTTGATCCATATCAACAAGGATTTCCGCCAAAGAGACAATTAACTCTCCTTCACCAGGGTACATTGCATTTAAATGCTCAAATAAGGCCTTTGCTTCCTCCATAAAACCCAATTGAAACATTTCTTCAGCTAAAATTAATAAATCTTCTGCCGACTCAGAGGCCTTAATCCGTTTTATCAGGATTTCCGCCTGTTCAAGTTCACCTTTTCTCAAAAGGTCTATGGCTTTTTCTACAGTATTCATTCGGGTAATTCCTTCCTTGCAATCAATTGACTATCAGTCAAATACCTTTATAAAGTCTAATCTACGGATTTCTTTAATTAGTAATCATCACTATGTGGATAGTGACCACAATTTTATCATACTACTTCCTATCAATGCTATTTAAGCAGCTTAATTATTCTTCACATCTGCTATACAGTTGTTTTAATCATAAACTTTCATCCTATAAGACGGCGCAGTTCCCCGGGGTTATTTGACTACAAGATTTTTATTCCCACTCATGAATACAGCAGACCTATCATGAATCGTAATCATGCTCCTATGATCCTTCACCCCTCATATCCCTCCTCTCCTATACCTTGTTATAACATATGGATAAAAGAGGTAAATAAGAATCGTTTTATAAAATTGTAGAACACACTTTTAAAACAAAAAACCCTCATAAGAGGGCTGTCCTACTGAATTAATGTATGTAAGTCTTCAAAAAATGCTGGATAGGACACCTGAATCGCTTCAGGGTCTTCTAAAATCATCTCTTCTTCAGCAACCAATCCTGCTACGGCAAGCATCATTCCTATACGATGATCTCCATGACTGGATACCTGCCCGCCAGAAAGAGAACTTCCACCTTTAATAATTAAACCATCATCAGTAGGGGTAATGTCAGCACCAATACTCGACAATTCATCTGCTACCGTATCAATCCGATTCGTTTCTTTTACTTTAAGCTCAGAAGCGTCCTTAATGATTGTCGTTCCATCTGCTTTGACGGCCAATAAGGCAATTACAGGCAGTTCATCAATCAATCGTGGTATTAGGTCACCTTCGATTATGGTCGCTTTTAATCTTGAAGATTTGACCGTAATATCTCCATATGGTTCGGCTTCATTATGTGTCACTTCAACATGGATGTCAGCGCCCATATTTTTCATAACATCAATAATACCGGTTCGAGTCGGATTTAAACCGACATTTTTTAAAACGACTTCACTATTTTTTGTAATGGCCGCAGCAACCATAAAGAATGCAGCTGAGGATATATCACCTGGAACATAAATTGATGTTCCTTTTAAGTGCTGATTTCCTTCAACGCTGATTTCATTACCTTCTCTTGAAACCGTACCGCCGAATTCCACAATCATCCTCTCGGTATGATCTCTTGTTCTTTCAGGTTCGACTACGACTGTTCTTCCTTCAGCTTGCAATCCTGCCAAAAGAATAGCTGATTTGACCTGAGCACTGGCGACAGGCAATTCATAACGGATTCCCTGCATTTTACTTCCAGTCACAGAAAGCGGAGTGAGTTCTCCGTTATGGCGGCCCTCAATCCTTGCCCCCATTTCTCTCAGCGGATTAACTACTCTCGTCATCGGTCGTTTAGCAATTGACTCATCGCCCATTAATACTGTATGAAACGGACGTCCAGAAAGAATGCCCATCATTAAACGAATGGTTGTACCTGAATTTCCAACATCCAGTACGCCTTCTGGTTCTTTAAGCCCATCTAGACCTTGACCTTCAATGTATACACTTGTTCCTTTTTGTTCAATGCTGACACCAAGATTCTTAAAACACGCAATTGTGCTCAAACAATCTGCACCGGGCAGAAAATGTTCGACCTTAGTGGTTCCTTCAGCAATCGACCCAAACATAATCGACCGATGTGAAATGGATTTATCTCCAGGTACAGAAACCATTCCACGTATAGATGCAACATTCGTCTTTAACACACGAGTATTCATGGAAGCCTCCTCCGCAGCAGTTTTTAACCTACGCTAATATAGTTTCGTAACTTGTATACTTCGCTATGCAATCTGCGGCTTTTTGACGGTCAGTTTCTGTTTGAAAACTGACGATCAAGACACCATAGATTTCTTCTCTTGTTTCAAGTATACGAATATTTGTTAAACTAATCGACTCTTGCGCCAAATATCCGGTAATTTCAGAAACGATACCTGGATAATCTGGGATATCAATATATAAGTCATAAAAAGCCGGAATGGCTCCTTTTCCGCCCGATGGAAGTTCATCACGGAAATCTTTAGCTTCTGAAAAAAAGCGAAGGATTTCATCGCTGTTCTCGCTCTTAATATGATGTTTAATGGCTTCCATTTCAACCTGCCATTCATTCATCAATTTAAGCAGCACATCTTTATTATTGATTAATATATCATGCCACATAACGGGATTACTTGACGCGATACGCGTAATATCTCTAAACCCGCCTGCAGCCAGTCTCGTGATCAAAGGATTATCACGGCTGTAATTCTCGGCCTGTTTTACAAGGCCGGCTGCAATAATGTGTGGAAAGTGGCTGACCACACCTGTAAGCAAATCATGTGTATGTGGATTAACTGTTAAAAAATTCGCCTTCGTTCCACTCAGCCACTCTTTTAATAACACCAATTGATCATCTTGTATGTTTTCAGGCGGTACTAATAAATAAAAGGCATTCTCGAATAAATGAAGTTTTGCCGCTCCTGCACCGCTTTTATGAGATCCAGCCATAGGATGACCTCCGATAAAGGTAATCCCTTTATCGATCAGGCTTCTTGCAGCAAGATGGATGGTCCCTTTCGTACTGCCCGCATCCGTGATAATAACATCTTGTTTTAGCGGCATGTCAGCCAAACGCTTAAGGATTTTCTCCGTTTCGACAACTGGGATTGCCAAGAGAATCAAATCAGCAACCTTGACTCCCTCTTCAATCGAATCAACCGAGTCATCAATGATCCCAAGCAATTTTGCCAAGTTCACATTATTTTCATCTGTATCGAAGCCGGTAATGACAGCGGTTCGATGTTTATCTTTGATGGCCATGGCTAGGGATCCGCCGATTAAACCAAGGCCAATTACGAATACATTTCTGCCCATTCCATTCCCGCCTTCCATACCAGCTCACTTATTTTTCGTTTTTTTGAAGAGCTAAAAACTCCTTAATAACGGCAATGATTTCCGCATTCTGTTCCTTGGAACCTACTGTAATACGCAGGCTGGTCGGAAAACCGAGGCCTTTTCCAGAACGTGTAATATATCCATGTTCAAGTAAATATTGAAAGACCTCATCTGAATCAATTTCAAAATCAATTAAAATAAAATTGGCCTGTGATGGGTAATAAGATAGATCCTCTTCTTGACAGAACGCATAATATTGCTCCAGTCCTTGACGGTTTTCATCTCGGCAGCGCTCAATAAATGCCTGATCCTGAAGCGCAATTTTGGCTGCTATTTGACCAATTGTATTAGCATTAAACGGTTCGCGCGCAGGATCTAGTTTTTGAATAATGTCTTCATCCGCTATTCCATAACCAACACGAAGGCTGGCAAGACCATATGCCTTCGAAAAAGTCCGCAGAACAATAATGTTTTTATAGGTTTCAATCCATTTCTCTGTTTTCGGATAGTCCTCTGCGATCACATACTCACTATAGGCTTCATCCAACACCACAAGTACGTCTTCAGGTACTTGATTAAGAAATTGACGAAGTGATGCCTCATCGATGTAATCACCCGTTGGATTATTTGGCGTACATACCCAAACAACAGCTGTATTTTCATCAATTGCGGCAAGCATTCCATCAAGATTATGTGCCCCTTCAATTAACGGGATTTCTCTTACCTCCGCACCTTCAAGGATCGCATTATGACGGTATTGAGAAAAAGAAGGAGTAGCCATAACTGTATTCTTTGAAGAATCTAAAAGACTGCGAGAGATAATTTGTATATTCTCATCGGAACCATTACCAAAAATTAATTGTTTTCCATTTACTCCGACATGTTCAGCAACTGCTTCTCTGAGTAAAGTAGCATAGCCGTCTGGATAGATAGCAAACGAATCTGCATAAGCAGCAATCGCTTTTTTTACTTCCGCTGAACATCCGAATGGGTTTTCATTCGATGCAAGCTTCGTTATTTTTTCTAAACCATATTGCCTTTTCACTGCTTCAATAGATTTACCAGGTTGATAGGGTGTTAAAGATAACACCGCTTTATTCCATTTCAAACTTCTCACCTCATCTTAAGATTTTAAGTTCATCGCTTTAAAGTGACAGAGTGTATAGTTAGTATATCATACTCCGCGCTTCTTTATAGGCAGATCGCTCCATTATGGACTTTCTGTGAAGAGGTCAGGACGAAGCACTGTCGCTCCTTCTTGATAAACATGGTGAATCTGAGCCTGCTCTTTATCCGTATTTAAATGAAGCATAATCCGAATACATAAAGGCAGCGAATTTACGATTGGGATTTCTTGCATACAAACGACAGGGACATATGTCCATCCATCAATTTTACGGAGCGCTTTTGCTGGAAAAGCAGACCGCAAATCCTCAGTCATCGAAATAAATATCGACGCAACTTTCTCAGGCTCAATTGAATTCAGTTCAATCATTTCCCTTAATAATCGTTCAACAGCTGTCAAGATCTCTAGATCTGTATCAACTTGTACGGTCGTCGCTCCTCTTACGCCTCTTATCATGCTTCTGCCTCCCATGCAGGGTTAAAATTAACCTACTGCCTCTTTAGCTCTTCCATTACTGTTCGATCATCCACTTCAGTTAAATAAGGATTTCCAAGTTTAGCGAGTAGTACAAAAGTAATTTGTTCGCTAATTGTTTTCTTATCTTTTTTCATATTGCTGAGCAGTGTTTGCTTTTGCAGTGTTTCAGGAATAGTGGTTTGGTAGCCGAGTGATTGCACCCATTGAATAAATTCGTCTAGATTAAACGGAAAGTCTTGTTTTTTCAAACTTAAATTCAGAGCAAAAACAGTCCCGATTAATACCGATTCACCGTGAGTAAAGTTTCCGTAACCCATAGCTGCTTCAATGGCATGTCCTAATGTGTGGCCAAAATTCAAATACGCTCGTACACCCTCTTCTCTTTCATCTGCTGCCACAATTGCAGCCTTAACTTCTATTCCTCTTTTGACAATGGTCAAAAACTGTTCATTTGTTATCGAATTTAAATTCGTGATGTTGGTAATCAGCCATTGATAAAAATCTGAATCGTCAATTAACGCATGCTTGATTACTTCAGCAAAACCTGAGCGTAACTCTTTTTCTGGAAGGGTTTTTAGGAAATCTAAGTCATAGAACACAGCTTCAGGCTGATAGAAAACACCAATCATATTCTTCCCTTCCGGATGATTAATGGCCACTTTGCCGCCAACGGCACTATCATGCGCAAGTAAAGTAGTAGGTAATTGAATAAACGGAATACCTCTCATAAAGGTTGAAGCCACAAATCCTGCTAAATCGCCAACAGCTCCGCCTCCTAAGGCAAGAACCAATGACTTTCTATTAAGGTTATGAGCTAAAGCAAAGCTTTGACATTGATAAAACACTTCAAATGTCTTTGCATGCTCACCTTCAGGAACGATACATACTTCAACAGGCTTGCCTGTTTTCTCCACCATTTCTTTTACTCTATGTAAATGAATGCCTGCAACCTTTTCATCAGTAATAAGTAAAATACGGCTTATATGACTGTAGCGGCCAATAAATTCCGGCAGCGCCTCAATAGCGCCTTGTCCCACATAGACAGGGTAGCTTTTCGATGTGTTAATATCGATTATTTCCATTATTAAAACTCCCTTGTTTCTTTCCTGTATGATTCAAGATAAGCTGCAAGTTGATCAAAACGGTCGGATGGAAATTGTTCCACAATGGCTGTTGCTAACTCCCATGCTACAGCGGCTTCTGCTACTACAGCTGCTGCAGGAACCGCACAGCTGTCAGATCGTTCAACGCTTGCTGTAAACACTTCCTTAGAATCAATATCCACACTTTTCAGCGGTTTATATAAGGTAGGGATAGGCTTCATTACTCCACGGACAATAATTGGCATTCCACTCGTCATTCCGCCTTCAAATCCGCCAAGACGGTTTGTTTTTCGGTAATAACCAGACTCCTCGTTATAGGCAATTTCATCATGAACTTCACTGCCAAAACGATGAGCAGCTTCAAATCCAATTCCTATCTCAACACCCTTAAACGCATTAATGCTGACAATGGCAGCTGCAAGTTTCGCATCAAGCTTCCGGTCATAATGGACATAACTTCCCACTCCTGCCGGCATTCCTTCTACAACGACCTCAACAATTCCGCCTATTGAATCGCCATTTTTCTTAGCAAGATCTATCGCATCCTTCATCTCTTGTTCTACAGAAGAATCAAAGCATCTTACTGATGAGGCTTCTGTTACCTCTTGTAATTCCTTAATAGAAGTGTAAGGAGCTGGATTCGCTTTTACTCCGCCAATTTCAAGAACATGTGAAGCAATCTCAATACCTAATAAGGATAATAGTTTCTTTGCTGCAGCTCCTGCTGCTACACGAACCGTTGTCTCACGAGCAGAAGAACGCTCTAGTACATTTCGGAGATCACGGTGACCATATTTGATTCCGCCGTTTAGATCTGCATGACCCGGCCGCGGTCTGGTAATTTTACGTTTAATATCTTCCTCTTCTTCTTCCGATATTGGTTCACTGCCCATAATCTTTGTCCAATGTTTCCAATCGTTATTTTCGACAACGAGTGTGACTGGAGAACCAAGTGTTAAGCCATGCCTTATTCCAGACCCAATGAATACCTGATCTTTTTCGATCTGCATCCTTCTGCCTCGGCCATGTCCTTTTTGGCGCCTTGCTAATTGTTCGTTAATATCATCTGCTGTAATCGGCATCCCTGCTGGAAGACCTTCAATTATGGTCGTCAACTGCGGTCCATGTGATTCACCTGCTGTTAGAAATCTCATCTGTATTCTTCCCCCTTTTAAACCATTAAAGGATTTATGTATCAATATACCACAATTTTGTGAAAAGTGGGAACAAGATAAACCAGTCCTTTTCTATCTCTTAATTTTACATGAACTTTCTCTTTCCATACATCCATTAAAGATAAAAAAATACGGACGTCTTTCACAAGACTGCCCGTACTTCCATGGTCTATTATTTTTTTTTATAAAAAAAAGTATCTTCTGTCGTCAAATCAAATTGAGCTGGATTAAATATCTGTTCTGTGCTTCCAACAAAGAATACTCCATCAGATTTTAGTGCTGCACTAAATTTTTGATAAAGCTGGTTTTTTGCTTCTTCTGTAAAATAAATTAACACATTCCGACAGACAATCAAATCATAGTGAGTATGAAATTTTTCCGCCAGTAAATTATGTTTTTTAAACGTGACCGTTCGTTTAATGTCGTCTGTCACTCGATAAAACCCGTCTTCTTGAATGAAGAATTTGTTTTTTATGTCTAAGGGTACTTCATTTAATGACCTTTCCGGATAGATTCCCCGTTTTGCTTTAACTAGAACATTTTCATCAATATCGGTAGCATAGATAGAGAGATTCGATAGTGGCAGATACTTAGAAAGTATCATCGCAATTGTATAGGGTTCTTCACCAGTTGAACAAGCCGCACTCCATATCTTCAAGGATGGTGATGATTTAAGCATCCTTGGTAAGATCTTGTTCTCAAAGATCTCCCAACGTTTATAATTCCGATAAAATTCTGAAACATTAATCGTCATTCGATCTAAAAATTCATTTAAAATAGCTGGTTCCATTTTAATATTTTTATAGTATTCGGTAAAAGAAGACAAACCTTTTTTTTCATACAAGGAAGTTAATCTGCGTTTCATTTGTGATTCCTTATAAAGAGACAAATCAATGCCTGTGAGTGTTTTAATATTTAAGGTAAACTGTTCATATTCGCTCGGCATTCCAACGACTCCTTCAACAAAATCCATCAATAGTA
>NZ_JAZVJO010000366.1:0-1763 GCF_059453735.1 Peribacillus sp.
AAACCTCACCAACCAGGGTGGCATTAATTTATGCATTGGAACCGGTATTTGCTGCATTAACCTCATATGTACTGATTAACGAACAATTAACTAAAGCTGCGATTACTGGATGTGTATTGATTTTAATCGGAATGGTCACGGCGGAGTTTCCTTTTAAACGCAAAAAAGCCGAACCCATTGATTCAGCTGCTTAACGACCTTGCATTAGCTCAATAATCCAAGCTCCCGGGCATACGCTTCTGCCTGGGGTTTGTTCGTAATATTTTTTTGCTTTAAGTTTTCGAGTAAAGATACGTAAAAACTGCCGTCAAAATTCTTTTGGGCTTTTAACGTAATTTCGATCGCAATGTTAACAAGAACATCACTCGCTTCTGTATAACGTTTACCAAAGAAAATAAAACCGATGGCATCTTCACCGAATGTAAAGCCTTTCGTTTCCAAAAAAGAAACATACTCTTCTACTGAATAGTCCACAAATCTGTCCTCCTTTGCAGCTATTTTCCTCCTACATATTACCTTATCTAACCGTTTTTGCCTATTCATTTATCGACAAATTTCGCATTCAATACAGATTTCTAGTAAATAGTAAGTAATGAGGAGGTGTCTATCATGCCTAAACATAAGAATCGCGGCAATAAAAGTAGAAGCGGAGTCCCGCCGCAAGGAAATACCCAAGGCGACACTAGTCCAAAAAGCGAATTAGAAAACAAAGCTAAATATTCCAATACGAAAAGATAGTCTAATACAACTCTCCGCTACCCCCTACCTAAAAAAAGCCCAAAGGCTGTCCAAACCTGCGGACAGCCTTTTTCGTTATTAGACTAACAAGCGTTGAAGACCTTTTAATTCATGAGTTTCAGCCATTTTCGTAACACGTTCCTTATCATATCTAAACACAGATGTCTCTAAAGGGCAGGCGATCGGTACATCGCATTTAATGGCCGCTAGACTTCTAGATAAGTGCAGCATTTCGACAGCATCTTCTATTTTAGTCCGCTGTGTTTTCGTTAGATTGTGCAGATTTTCGAGAATCCCTTCAATCGTCCCGTATTCAATGAGCAGCTTTAGTGCGGTTTTTTCACCTATGCCTTTGACACCAGGGTAGTTATCCGCTGTATCTCCCATTAGAGCCTTTAAATCGACCATTTGGGCAGGGGTTATGCCTTTCCAAGTGAAAAAGCTATCATGATCATGCACTTCGTAATTACCAAAGCCCTTACGCAGTAAAATAACCGAAATACGATCTTCAATTAATTGAAGCATGTCTTGATCCCCAGTCAAAATAGATACGTGACTATAGCTTTGTGAAGCTTTAGCAATAGTACCAATACAATCGTCCGCTTCAAACCCTGTGAGGCCGATGTTAGGAATATCAAAGGCTTCCACTACTTCTTTCACTAAATCAAATTGAGGAATCATTTCCACTGGAGCAGCTGAACGATTGGCTTTATACTCTGGGAAAAGCTCGTTACGAAACGTTTTGCTTCCCATATCCCAACAAACAGCTACATGGCTTGGTGAGAAATGATTGACTGCTGTAAGCATATGCTTGAGAAAACCTTGAACCGCATTAGTCGGCAGGCCTTTGGAATTAATCATGAACTGACCAGTAACGGCTGTTGCATAAAAAGCTCTAAATAAAAGCGCCATTCCATCAACAAGCATGAAGGAAGGCATCTGTTTGTTTTCATCCAATTTCACGTTTACTCACCTCAAAAGATTGTCTGCTAGTATCTTATCATAAGAATCTCTGAAAGGGAGTG
>NZ_JAZVJO010000367.1:0-7352 GCF_059453735.1 Peribacillus sp.
CAATCAAAGTTATTGCACAAGATAAAGCAAGCAATAAAATCACAAAAACAATCTCAATTGATGTAAAATACACAGCTCCTGAGATTTCAACGTTAGTACCGAATGCAGATAAAATCCTAAAAAGCGGTGAATCAGTCAAAATAGAATTTAACAGCGAACCAGGCCTAACCGCCGACTTCTCCATTTTGATGCCTCTGACAAATGCAGGAGGGGTTGCAAACGCAACTGACTTACCAATGAAGGAAACCTCTTCAGGTCATTACGTTGGCTACTATACGGCCACAACGAATGTGAAGGCACCTGGCGCAGTTATCGAAGTGAAAATAGCTGACAGCTACGGAAATCTAACCATCAAACGAGCCGAAGGCAAGCTTTGGATTAACGCAAAAAAAGAATAAGCATACCGCCGCATACCCGTTACTAATTGGGTATGCGGTTTTTTATCTTTATAGTGAAGTGTCGACGCTGCTGAATACGAGGGTGAAATGGGTTTGGGCCGAATCTTTTGGCTTTAGGGCAGAATAAAACCCGGTTCGGACCGAATCATCTTGAGTTTGGGCCGAATAAAACCTCGTTTGGGCCGAATCGGCGTATTCGAGTCTATTATCGATGAGATGTCGGAGACAATTCCATCCCCATTCAGCATGTTTTGTCCAGAATGCGTCATCAAATGGGAAATAACTTCTAAAATCAAACGAAAAAGAGTAAGTTACTCAATTTTTAAAAGTTAAATCCCAAAAAGCTGAAAGGGATGTTTGCTCAAATGAGGAGATTGAGATCATTCAGCTTCGGGCCGAATTATCTTGTGTTTGGGCCGAATCGGCGTATTGAGCCTTCAATTGTTGAGGATCTTAAGGCAATCCCCTACTCCTTCAGCTTGTTTTGTCCAGAATGCGTCATCAAAAGGTAAAAGAGCTTTTAAATTCAAACAAAAAAGAGAAAGTTACTCAAATTTTAAAAGCTAAAACCAAGGGAAGTTTGATCGGTTGAAGGAAATTCAGATCATTCAGCCTCGGGGGAGAATCATCTTGAGTTTGGGCAGAATAAATTCTGGTTCAGGCAGAATCATCTTGAGTTACGGCCAAATAAATCCTAGTTTGGGCAGAATCAGAGTACTCGACCATACAATCGATGAGGTGTGGAAGACAATTACCCTCCCATTCAGCGTGTTTTGTCCAGAATGCGTCACCAAAAGGAAAAAAACCTTTTAAAATCAAACGAAAGAGAGAAAGATACTCTATTTTTAAAAGATAAAACTAAAAAACTGACAAGGGGAGTTGATTCCGCACTGAGCTAAATCAGCTTCAGGAAGAATTATCTTGAGTTAGGGAAGAAAATGACTTCCTCCTGAATTCGCATTTTGTACGTCGGTTAAAATCCAGATTAAATTCAGAAAGACCGTTGATCGGAGTGTTGGCGTGGAGACTCCTGCGGGAATAGCAGGACTGGTGAGACCCCGCAGGAGCGTGTCCGCCTGAGGATAAGCGAAACGCCTGGAACGGAAATCAACTGCCCCCCTCTGAGCATGTCTTGTCCAGAATGGAGCATAAAAAAAACCTTATCTTCTAGGAGACAAGGATCAAGCGTTCAATGTTTTTAATTCCTCATATAGATATGGTACTGATTGAAAGGCGTAGATTTTCTTAGTTAGTGTTCCATTTTTGAATAACAGCAGGCATGGGACACTTTCTACTTCATATTGATGTGCAATTTTCTGCATAAAGTTTAGGTTCATCTTCCCGCACTCCAATTCTTGGAGCAGTTCTAATGATACATTCATCATTTTAGAAGCGACCATACAGGTGCCGCACATTGGGGTGTATAAGTATAAACAAAACGTTCGTTTCCACTGAATGGCTAAGTTCAATTCAGTCTCCGTCCACTCTTTCATGTAATCCTGTCATCCTCTTTTCACTTCTATTTTACCCGTTGCTAATACGTCAGCCAAATGGTGTAAAGGTGCATCTGCAACTTGACGATACACTCGATCAATATATAAATGTGACGCATTCGGCATTTCACGCAGCAATTTTTTGCGAAGCTTCTCACCTGATTCATCAGCATCGACAAGAATGTAAACATCCTTATCTGCCAACTCGTCAACCAGTTCATCAAGCCGTGTGATAGATATGGTCCCATTCGTACAGATAATTTCCAGCTTCTCGTTAAGAATTTGTGTGACCTTTCGTTTATCCGTCACCCCTTCAACAATTAACACTTTATCTGAGCATTCGTTTTCCAATACAAATCACCTGTTCCATCATGATGGTATAGATAAAAAAACAGAGAAGGGCAATGCCCCTCCCCACCTGCACACATAACTTAACCTTCGTTTGTCATTTCGTCGTATTGTTCCGCAGTCATCAAGTTTTCAATTTCACTTTTGTCTGCCGGCTCAATAACGACCATCCATGCTTTTTCATACGGGGATTCATTAACGAACTCAGGGTTATCATTTAATTCTTCATTAATAGCAATGATCTTGCCGCTGATCGGTGCATACAATTCAGAGACTGTTTTAACAGATTCAACGCTGCCAAATGGTTCGTTAGCTTTTAATTCAGCGCCTACTTCCGGAAGCTCAACAAAAACGATATCACCTAGTTCAGCCTGCGCGAACTGTGTGATTCCAACTCTTGCCGTTTCACCTTCTGTTTGTACCCATTCATGCTCTTTTGAATAACGAAATTCCTTTGGTGCTGCCATTATGAATTCCCCCCTATATTATGTAGACTAGAGCCTTATCAGCCCCAGGTCTTCGCATACTCTTCTTCTTTGAATCCTACCGTTACTTTATTCCCGTCTGAAACAATAGGTCTTTTTATCAACATGCCATCTGTAGCCAGAATATCAAGCATTTCAGCTTCAGTTGCATCCTTCAGCTTGTCCTTCAAACCAAGTTCCCGGTATTTCTGACCGCTGGTATTAAAGAATTTCTTTAACTCTAAACCACTTGTTCGATACAGTTCTTCCAATTGCGATCTTGATGGCGGATTTTCAAGTAAATGAATCGCTTCATATTCCAAACCCTGCTGATCAAGCCATTTTTTTGCATTACGGCATGTACTGCATTTAGGATACCAATAAAATGATAGAGACATCTTTTCACCACCTACAAATAGAATACCCGTTTTTTCTTTCCAATACAAAAAATCAGCTGTATAAACAGCGCCGACTCTATGTTCTATCATACTAAAAAAACACCGTGGTGTATCTAAACAAATTAGAAAAAGAAGCACCCCCGCAGGGATACTCCTTTTAAGATTTATTGATTAGAGGACAAATTTTTCAGCATCAATAATTTTAACTGCAGCTTCACGTTTCTTCGCAATTACATTGATTGGGTTATGACGAGTTAATTTACGGAATGAAGAAAGCATGATCCGTAATGTATCGCCCGTTTCAACTGCAATCAATGTTTCTTTCGCATGCTGTTCAATTTGGTTAAAGGCTTCTTGAACAAAAATTTCTGTGTAGAGAACTTTTTGTTGGTTCTTTTCAAGTCCAGTTGCTGCGATTGCTTTTTCTGTCCGCAATACAGCCGATTCTGCAGCATAGGCTAAGGAAACAATATCAGCAATATTCACAAGAA
This sequence comes from Peribacillus sp., assembly GCF_059453735.1. Lineage (NCBI taxonomy): Bacteria > Bacillati > Bacillota > Bacilli > Caryophanales > Bacillaceae > Peribacillus > Peribacillus sp. Next base: position 3,593 of record NZ_JAZVJO010000367.1, read on the forward strand.
CTTCTTGCTCTTTATCTAGTTCTTTGCCATACTTTTGTGCAGCTAATCCAGCTGCTAAGATACCAATTTTTTTGGCGTTGCTGACCAGCATCTTCTCTTGTGCTAATGGCTCATCGCTTGGTTCTTCAGGCATCATCATCATTAATTCCTCTTGAAGAGCTTGTGCCTTCTGGAATAATGGAAGCTCGCCTTTAAGCGCTTTTTTCAGGTATGTTCCAGGAACGAGTAAACGGTTAATTTCATTTGTTCCTTCAAAAATACGATTAATTCTTGAATCACGGTAGGCTCTCTCAATCTCATATTCTTGCATGAAGCCGTATCCACCATGAAGCTGAACGCCTTCGTCAACTACATAATCAAGGACTTCAGAAGCGAAGAATTTATTGAGTGAACACTCAATTGCATATTCAGCAATCGACTTAGCTACTTCTGTACCGTCTTTGATTTCTTCTGCAGAAAGTTGGCTCATTCTTTGTTCAAACAGACCGACTGTGCGGTAAACAGAACTTTCCGCTGCATAGATTTTAGAAGCCATTGTAGCCAGCTTTTCTTTTGTTAAATTGAATGAAGAGATTGGCGTTTTGAACTGTTGACGTTGGTTTGTATAGACAGCCGCAAGCTCAAATGCACGCTTCGCTCCGCCGACTACACCTACACCTAACTTATAACGACCGATATTTAGAATATTAAAGGCAATCACATGGCCTCTGCCTGCTTCTCCAAGAAGGTTCTCAACTGGCACCTGTGCATCTTCTAGGATTAATGTCCGTGTAGAAGAGCTCTTAATGCCCATTTTCTTTTCTTCAGCACCGGTTGAAACACCTGAGAAACTACGTTCAACGATAAAAGCTGAAAATTTATCGCCATCAATTTTTGCATACACAACAAATACATCAGCAAAGCCAGCGTTCGTGATCCATTGTTTTTCACCATTCAACACGTAATGCGTACCTTCAGCATTAAGTTTAGCTGTTGTTTTTGCTCCTAACGCATCTGAACCCGAGCTTGGCTCAGTCAGTGCATAGGCAGCAAGCAGTTCACCGCTTGCAAGAGCTGGCAAGTATTTTTGCTTTTGCTCTTCGTTGCCGAACAGGACGATTGGCAGTGAACCAATTCCTACATGGGCACCATGAGTAATACCGAAACCGCCGGCACGCGCCATTTTTTCGGCAATTAGTGCTGAACTAATTTTATCAAGTCCAAGTCCGCCGTATTCTTCAGGTACATCTGCTCCAAGCAATCCAAGTTCTCCAGCTTGCTTTAGAAGGTCTACAGAATTTTCAAATTCGTGGTTTTCTAAGTTTTCTACCTTAGGCAGGACTTTGTTAAGAACGAAATCCTCAGTTGTTTTCGCAATCATTTTCTGCTCATCTGAATAGTCTTCTGGCGTAAACATTTGTTCATACGTAATATCTTCTAATAAAAAGGCTCCGCCTTTGAGTAGGTTTTCAGTTTGATTAGACATGTATAATGACCTCCTGATTTTTATTAGTTAAGCTAAAAGTTCAAATACTCCTGCAGCACCCATACCGCCGCCGATACACATCGTCACAATCCCAAATTGAGTATTTCTGCGTTTCATTTCATGCAGCAGACTCAATGTTAACTTCGCACCTGTACAGCCAAGCGGATGACCAAGTGCAATAGCACCGCCATTCACATTAACAATGTCTTCATTCAAGCCAAGCTTACGAATGATTTGGATGGACTGAGAAGCAAAGGCTTCGTTCAGTTCAAAAAGACCTATATCAGATAGTTCAAGTCCAGCTAATTTAAGTGCCTTTGGAATGGCTGCAACAGGACCAATTCCCATAATTTCCGGCGGTACTCCTGCTACTGCAAACGAGCGGAATCTACCCATCGCTTGAAGTCCAAGTGATAACGCTTTTTCACTGTCCATAACCATCACTGCAGCTGCTCCATCACTCGTCTGTGAAGAGTTACCAGCCGTTACCGATCCAGTAACAGAGAAAGCTGGACGTAATTTACCAAGGATTTGAGAAGTGGTTCCTTCGCGTACACCTTCATCTTGTGAAAATTGGAATGTTTTTTCGTTTAATCGATTATCTTTCCCAACAGAACGAAGCGTCACATCGACGGGTACGATTTCATCCGCAAATTTTCCCTCAGCGATAGCTTTAGCCGCTTTTTGATGACTGCGTACTGCAAAGGCATCTTGATCTTCACGGGAAATACCAAACTGCCTAGCTACTTCTTCAGCTGTATGACCCATTCCCATATAATACTCAGGTGCTGTTTCGGCAAGTAAACGATTTGGACGAGTGACATGCCCCATCATAGGGACCAGGCTCATTGATTCTGCACCGCCAGCCAGAACTGTATCACTTTGTCCGAGCATAATCCGTTCCGCTCCGTAAGCAATACTTTGCAACCCGCTTGAACAATAACGGTTAATGGTAATCGCCGGTACATCATGCTTAAGACCAGCTAACGCACCGATATTTCTAGCCATATTCAGCCCTTGCTCTGCTTCAGGCATAGCGCATCCAATGATTAAATCATCAATTGTACCTTCATAATTTCCCGCACGCTTCAACGTTTCTTTTACAACAAGAGCCCCTAGGTCATCTGGACGGACATTGGCAAGTGAACCTTTTTTTGCCTTGCCCACCGGAGTCCTTGCTCCAGCTACTATTACCGCTTCTCTCATGAGGATCCCCCTTAAATTTTCTAGTAAGCTAGTGATTTTAGTTACGTAACGGCTTGCCTTTAACAAGCATATTTTGCATCCGCTGTTGCGACTTTGGCATTTGGATTAAGCTTAGGAACGCTTCTTTTTCTAGGTTAAGAATATACTGCTCATCAACTTCTGTTCCAAACGGAACCAAGCCTCCAGCCAGTACAAATGCTAATTTCTTTGCGATCACCATATCATGGTCGGAAATATAACCCGTTAGTCTCATAGATTCTGCTCCTAAAAGAAGAGCGGCATAACCCGTTTCACCAACCACTGGAATTTTGATTTTAGCTGGTGCTGTATATCCCTCTTCATAAAGAGCAAGAGCAGCCTGCTTAGCATCATAAATTAAGTGGTCAGGATTAATGCTGATTCCATCGGCAAAATTCAAGAAGTTATTTTCGCGTGCTTCTTCACCAGAAGTTGATACCTTCGCGGTTGCAATGGATTCAAAGACGTTATTCGCAACTTTTTGAAGATCGAACTCAACATTCTTCGGCATGCTTTTCAGTGTTTTCACATAAAGTTCTTTTGCTCCACCGCCGCCTGGAATTAATCCGACACCCGCTTCGACAAGTCCCATATATGTTTCAGTCGATGCCTGAATTTTTGCAGCTGGCAAGCAGACTTCTGCACCTCCGCCAAGTGTCATATTAAATGGAGCAGCAACAACTGGACGTGAGCTGTATTTAATTTTCAGCATCGCTTTATGGAACTGAGTGATGACCATATCCAGTTCAAAGATATTATCATCCTGTGCTTCCATCAGCATCATGGCGATATTTGCGCCAACACAGAAGTTTTTCCCCTGGTTCCCGATAACAAGACCTTTATAATTCGCTTCCACTTCATCAATGGATTGGTTAATCATTTGGATGATATCCAAACCAATTGCATTGTTAGGTGAAGTGAATTCTAAAAGTGCTATGCCGTCGCCGATATCAATTAGACTCGCACCACTGTTCTTCTTGATGACACCTTTTTGTTTTTTTATTTGTTTTAAATTGATAACTTTTGGATTTTCCTGCAATGGTTTGTATTCACCATTGTTATAGTAAGAAA
>NZ_JAZVJO010000368.1:0-1880 GCF_059453735.1 Peribacillus sp.
CAACACCGCTCCTGATAAAAATAATCCTATTGTACCCATATAGTGCTTTGTGAAAAGAATACTTTTCACAAATACCCCCTTCTATGATGAATTTTCTAGATGAATTAAAAAAAGAAAAAGCACTCTCCTTCTATTCGAAAGAGAGATGCTCTTATTATCTACTAAAGTTTGTCAATTATTATTATTTGATAATAAGACTAACGATGATAGATGTTAGGATACTTACCAAAGTTGCACCGTAAAGAAGTTTAATACCAAAGCGTGCTACTACATTCCCTTGCTTTTCATGCAAACCTTTTACTGCACCGGAAATGATTCCGATTGAAGAGAAGTTTGCAAATGAGACAAGGAACACAGAGATGATACCAATTGATTTTGAACTTAGTTCTGAAGCGGCTTTCGTTAAGTCTAGCATCGCAACAAATTCATTGGTTACTAGTTTCGTTGCCATGATGCCCCCCGCTTTAACTGCTTCCGCTGCTGGAATACCCATCAACATGGCAAAAGGAGAGAAAATATATCCAAGAATTTCTTGGAAGCTGATTCCAAAGATCATATCGAACAAACCATTGATTCCTGCCATTAAGGCAACAAAACCAATTAGCATCGCAGCAACAATGACCGCTACCTTGAAGCCATCCATAATATATTCACCAATCATTTCAAAGAACGATTGTTTCTCATCGTCTTGAACAACTAAGATATCTTCTTCCTCAGAAACGGTATACGGATTGATAATTGAAGAGATGATGAAACCACCAAATAGGTTGATAACAATAGCTGTAACCACGTATTTGGGTTCAATCATGGTCATATAAGCACCAACGATTGACATAGAAACGGTCGACATAGCAGAGGCACACAAAGTATAAAGACGCTGCTCTGAAAGTTGACCAAGCTGTTTTTTCACTGTAATAAAGACTTCAGATTGACCGACCATAGCAGATGCTACAGCGTTATAGGATTCAAGTTTACCCATTCCATTTACTTTGCTGAGTAAGAATCCGATCCATGTCATAATGAACGGGAGAATTTTTAGGTATTGGAAAATACCGATTAATACTGAAATGAACACGATAGGAAGCAGAACGGTTAGGAAGAATGGAGCTTCTCCCCCATTGGCAAGACCGCCAAATACAAAGTTGACACCTTCTGCTGCATACTCTAAAAGCTTACCGAAGACACCTGCAAATGCCTTAATGACGACATAGCCAAATTTCGTATTCAGTAATAAGAAAGCTAAAACAATCTGGATAACAACCATAATAATAATTGGTTTAAATTTAATTTTTTTACGGTCGCTGCTAGCAAGAAAAGCAAGTCCAAAAACGACAATTAGTCCGAAAATCGCTATTAAATAATTCATGAGGTACCCCCGGTGTATAATTATTAGTTTCTACCTATTACTTAAATATAAAATACCGATATTAAGCTTTCATGTCTGAGGCTGAGAAAGAGCCAGGTAATACTTCTTGGATCGTTGTTTCTACTGTGTCACCTTTTAAATTTGTCAAAAAGATCTTGGTATCGTTATCACTAAATTCAGCAATAACTTGTCGACAAGCTCCACATGGAGAAACGGGTCCTTCTGTGTCTGCAACAATTGCGATTGCTTTAATCTTTCTTGTACCTTCTGAAACGGCTTTAAAAATGGCCGTCCGCTCTGCACAATTTGTTAAACCGTATGAAGCGTTTTCAATGTTTGAACCCTGATACACACGTCCGTCTTCTGTCAGCACAGCCGCTCCAACTTTGAACTTAGAATAAGGTGTATATGCTTGTTTACGAGCCATAATTGCTTCGTTAATTAACATTTGAGCTATGCCTTGATTACGCATGTTTTCTACTACATACAAATCATTTAACACCCACGTTCTTCT
>NZ_JAZVJO010000369.1:0-5654 GCF_059453735.1 Peribacillus sp.
CATAATGTAAGACATCGCTGCATAAATCTGCTTTGGTCAAAATGACAACAGGGGTAGCACCAGAGTCCCAGGCTGCCACAAGATAGCGTTCGATCCGACGGACGTTGAAATCCGCATTTAAGCTCATGACGAGAAAGAGCAGATCAACGTTTGAAGCCACAATCTGCTCGGCAATTTGTTGGCCTGCAACTTTACGCGAAAACTTTGAAAACCGAGGAAACATTTCATGAATAACCGCCCGTTCTTCCCCAGGCATTTTTTCAACCAGTACCCAATCTCCTACAGCTGGATAATCTTCACGCGTTTGTGAGTCATATGCATACTTCCCAGCGACCGTCGCCAGCCATTCTCCATCTTCGGAAACCACGCGATAGGAATGTTTATGTTCAAGGGTGACCCGAGCAGGTACACACTGTTTATATTTTGGTTGTTCGTTAAAAGTCAATAAGTTAGCTGCGTATTCTTCTTTAAAGCCTAATGTTTGTAAATTCAATTTGAAATCCTCCTGTTTTATGCAAATTAAAAAACCTTATAACATGCCCGATTCGGCAGTCATAAGGTTTCCATGCACGTTCAAGAAGGTATACGTCAGTGCGTATACAAAGGGCATGTGAAAGTAGACTTACCGAATCGGTTATGAACAATCGTACAAGCAATCGTATAAGTCATCATAACACATCACCCTCCTTCCAATTAGTCCTTTGAATTTACCAATTTATTCATAAATTGTCAACTGTTTTTTATCCTCGCTTCGGCTGCTCTCTTACTTGTTCGGCAGCTTCTAACACTTCCTGTAAGGATTTGCCCATACTTGATTCCACCGCAGCCACGTAGCCGCCTTCAATTAAAGGAGCATCTGCGATTAGGATGTTTTCCCGACCTGAAAGTTCCATAGCCATTTCAGCATTCATGAGTGCGCTGCCCAGGTCGAATAAGATGAGAACTCCTTTTTCAGAATAGACGCTATCAATTGCACTCAAAATTTTCTCCAAGTTCGTGCCGATTTCTCCGTCATCTGTTCCTCCTGCTGCTTCGATCGATACATTTTGAATCGCTTGCGTCGTTAATTCCTTTAACCCCAACGCAATCTGCTCACTATGGGAAACAAACACGATACCGACATTACTCATAATGTAACCCCTTCCTTTTCAATGACTTCAGAAAGTGACTGTAAAAGATAGAAGCTCGAAACTGAACCAGGATCTAGATGACCAATTGACCGTTCTTTTAAATAGGCAGCACGGCCCTTTTCAGCTTGCATGTCTTTTGTTTGTTCCATTGCGTCTTTAGCTTGATTACTGAACGCTGCTGGATCAAAGGCTGTGTTTTCCTGTAAAAAACGAACAACGGGAGACCAAACATCGACTAAGGTTTTTTGGTTTTCTGCTGCATGTCCTCTTTGCAAAATTCCGGCTAACGCTTCCTCAAACGCAGTTGTTAGTTCAGCATAATTTATTTTTGCTTTCCCTTTCACACTCATCGACATCTTTAATATCGCCGTGCCAAACAGCGGGCCGGAAGCTCCTCCTACTTTCGAAATCAGCGTCATGGCCCAGTCTTTTAATAAGTCTGCAGGACTTTCATAATCTGTCTCTGCCGTTTTTTTGATTGCTTCCTCAAAACCGCGGGACATATTGATTCCATGATCGCCATCGCCTATCGCTTGGTCAAGATCCGTTAAATAGGTTTTATTTTCTTGAATTTTCTCATTGGTCTTTTGAAGCCATAGACGAACATGTTCTGTTGTCAGTCCCATCCTGATCATCCTTTCTCTATTTACATCCGAAATGCTGCTGTATGTGCTGGTGCATTTAATAATTCTTTTAGTTCGTCATCTAGTTTTAATAAAGAAATCGAACAGCCTGCCATTTCAATCGCTGTCATATATTCACCGACAAACGTTTTATAGACGGTCATTCCTTTCTCCGCAAGAATCTCACTCACTTTTCCATTCAATATATATAATTCCATTAACGGTGTTGAACCCAGTCCATTAATCATGACAGCTACTTCATCACCAGATTTGTGAACACCGTCCTGCAAAATTTTTGAGAGAAGCTCTTCAGCAATTTCATCGGCCGTTTTCAGGAAAGTCCGTTCAATTCCCGGTTCACCGTGAATACCCATGCCAATTTCCATTTCATTTTCAGCCATTTCAAATCCCGGTTTGCCTGCTGCTGGGATTGTGCAGGCTGACAAGGCCATTCCCATCGAGCGTACATTGCGGATTGCTTTTTCGGCACTTGCTTTTACCTCAGCTAAAGATGCTCCTGTTTCTGCTTTCGCGCCGGCAATTTTATGGACAAAGATTGTTCCCGCAATTCCGCGTCTTCCAGTCGTATAGGTGCTGTCTTCAACGGCCACATCATCATTGACGATTACTTTGTCGACTGCAATCGTTTCCATCTCAGCTAGTTCCATTGCCATTTCAAAATTCATCACATCGCCTGAGTAATTCTTAATGACTAATAAGACGCCTGCACCACTGTCGGCGGCTTTAATGCCTTCAAGCACTTGATCGGGACCTGGCGAAGTAAAGACTGGACCACAAACTGCCGCATCCAGCATCCCTTTTCCGACAAAACCAGCATGCGCAGGCTCATGCCCGCTGCCGCCTCCGCTGACGATTCCAACTTTCCCAGCAGTACGTTCAACACGTGTTAATACAGCCGTATCCGGAACATGCTTCAGTACATCACGATGTGCTGCAACCATTCCTTTCATCATTTCTTCAACCACATGATTAGGATCGTTAATCAACTTCTTCATCTTTAGTCGCCGCCTTCGATTTAAGTAGACTGATTTTTCATACTATTTTATTATAACAGCACGTTCAAGTAAAAAAGAAATAATATAAACTGAGGCGGCCAACATCTGTTGACCGCCCCCATTTTTTTATTTCCCTCCGAACAAATTAAACATTCCTCCAAGGACACTGCCTTCATCCTTTGAGTTTCCTGATCCTCTCGGTGCAGCTGAAAATACACGGCTGGCTAGACGAGAGAACGGCAGCGATTGGATTAAGACGTCCCCCGGACCTTCAAGTGTCGCAAAGAATAAGCCTTCGCCTCCAAAGAGAGCCGTTTTAATCCCTTTCACCATCTCTACGGAATAATTAATGCTTGGTGTAAAGGCGACTAAGCAGCCTGTATCGACACGCAGTTTTTCGCCAGCTTTTAATTCTTTTTGAATAAGCGTCCCCCCAGCATGAATGAAAGCCATCCCATCTCCTTCAAGCTTCTGCATAATAAATCCCTCGCCGCCAAAGAAGCCTGCACCGAGCTTCCGCTGAAATTCAATGCCCACCTGGACACCTTTTGCCGCTGCCAAAAAGGCGTCTTTTTGACAAATCATTTTGCCGCCTAACTCTTGTAAATCAAGGGCAATTATTTTTCCAGGATAAGGTGCAGCGAAGGAAACTTGTTTTTTGCCAGCACCCGTATTGGTGAAAGCCGTCATAAATAAGCTTTCCCCTGTCACCAACCGTTTCCCAGCTCCAAAAAGTTTTCCCATTACACCTTCGTCGTTTTTTGAACCGTCACCAAAGATGGTTTCCATCTCAATCGAATCATCCATCATCATTAAACTACCTGCTTCCGCAATGACCGTTTCATTCGGATCGAGTTCAATTTCCACACATTGCATGTCATCACCATGAATGACAAAGTCTATCTCATGATTTCTCATATTGATCCTCCTTTAACTAGTTAAAAATGAAGCTCTCAAGCTAGCTGCCCCTTCATTTAGTGCCTCACGAGCTTCAGGCACAAAGGAAATAAAGTTTCCAAAGCCATGAATCAGATCATGATAATTTTTATAAAAAACGGGAACACCGTTATCTTCTAGCTTTTCCGCATACGCTTTACCGACATCCCGCAGTGGATCATATTGTGCGGTCAATATCGCAGCTGGCGGCAGGCCGCTCAAGTCTGGGTAGAGAATGGGTGAGACATATGGATTTAACATTTCGTCATCATGTGAAACATAATGTTTTCTAAACCATTTCATCATGTCTACTGTTAATAAATAGCCTTCTGCATTTTCACGGATGGAAGACGGTTCTTGATCATAACCGGTAGAAGGATAGAGGAGGAGCTGATAGCAGATACTCGGTGTCTTTTTTTCCTTAGCTAGAATACAAGCTACCGCTGCTAGATTCCCTCCTGCACTATCCCCGCCGACCGCAATTTGGTTACGATCAATCGCAAATTCCTCTGCATGCGTCGCAATATAGTGGAGAGAATCATAGGCATCTTCCACAGCAGCCGGAAATTTATATTCAGGTGCAAGGCGATAGTCGACTGAAATAACCACGCACTGTGCTGCATTGGTGAGTGATCGACAAATACCATCATGACTATCTAAGTTCCCCACTACCCAGCCTCCACCATGATAAAAAACTAACGCTGGCAAAAGCCCCTCGATTTTTGGGCTATAAATTCGAACTGGAATGTCCCGATCCTTTAGCGGTAAGATTTGGTCCTCTACTTTATGTACATCTTCCCTTTCCTGTTGGAAACTTAATGCCCCAGCATCCTGAGACCGATACACCTCAGGCGTCATCTGGTCGATAGGCAGCTGCGGTATCTCTTTCAACTTATCTAAGAAAAATTGAATTCTAGGATTCACAGTCATACATTCACTCCTCTCTCCATTCCAGGTTTCACTCATTTAGTTCGATTAATTTATGGGGAATTCCTGCTTTATCTACTTAAGCGATCACTATAAAAGTAAAAGATATTTTTCGATTACACAGCAAAAGGAATGATTCATTAAACAATCCGAGTTGTTGAGTTAAGGGACCAACCCCTCCCACACGTCTTTACGTCTGGGTATTTTAAACGTCTTCGTCCTCCTAGTGTGCAGAACTGCGGAATTTATGTGCAGAATAACCCATTTTCTGTGCAATTCGAATTCATATCTGTGCAAAATTGGCCAATTAGTGTGCAATTCAGCCACTTTTCTGTGCAAAGATTATTTTGTAGAAAAACCCTTTAAAATATAGAGTGAAAAGATAGTATAAAAAAGACTGATATATTAATAGTTTTAGAGATTTTCGTATATATTTCATGGTTTCTCTCCCTTTCTGTCGACATTCAAAAACTGGGTTCTGTAACCCATGGTGTTCAACGATTTGAATGTACGATTTCTCCTTTTTTTAGGTTGAAGAGAGAAAGCCAAGAAAGTTAAGGAAATCAAAGATATGAATGTATGATAATTACACTAATCATATATTCAAATTCAATAAAAAAACCAAGAAAAGAGACATAATTAACCTAGATAAATTACTCAAAAACTAAATATTGTAAAAAATATAATTAAATGGTAGTATTAGTTAAATATTTTTAACCGAGTAATTTTTTTTGATAAGGAGTTGGTTGTTGTGAAACAAATGTTAACCCTAACAGAGCACAGTCAGTTAAAAGCTCTTAGTGATCCGTTACGTGCCGAGATGATGATGCGTTTACTAGAAAGACCTTATACTGGTCAACAGTTATCTGTTTACTTTAATTTATCTAGGGCAAAAGTTCATTATCATTTAAAGGAATTAGAAAAAAATCAACTGATTGCAATAGTCAAAAAAGAAGAAAAAAACGGTATCATACAAAAGTTTTACCAATCAGTGGCCAGAGGATTTACTCCTTCTGCAGAGT
>NZ_JAZVJO010000370.1:0-13389 GCF_059453735.1 Peribacillus sp.
TGCTCATCATCCCCATCACCGTCTCCTGTTAAATTATCTCCTGAATGTCGAACACTATTATCGGCACTTTTTAGATTGCCGAAGTAGATCAGGCTGTTTTTACTTGGCATCTTACCTTTTTCATCAAGCATAAGTACAGAAGCATCACAGTCCACATTCGCTGTACTGCCGCCTCCGAATAAACCGCCGAATAACCCTTTCGACTTTTCAGCTGTAACCGGATCCCAGCCTAGACCTACAGTAAGAGAAGATAAACCAGCTCTTCCTTTTGTAAGATCTACTTTCTGTCCCTTTTGTAACGAAATTGCCAATAGGTTCACGTCCTCTCGAATTCTCCACCCTGTAAAATTCACGCCAGCGTGATTATATATTTATTGTAACATCTGATGCCTATTTGCACAAATATTAATTTCTTTTCTTATGATTAACCCTTCAGCTGCCTTGTTTGATACGTTTCTTTTAGTTCAATTAAACGTTTCGTACCCTCTTCACGGGTTCGTTTATTTTCTTCTTCAATTCGTTTTGTCTCTTCAAGACCCTTGATAATAATGCCCCAAGATTCTTCAATGGTTTCAATTTTTATGCTCGGTGCCCCTGCAAGACGAGCAATATCCACACTTTGGGAAGTGATATTTTGGGCATTGCGGATAAGCATTTCATTGGTGCGTTTATCCAGCTCACTCATTGAATCAGCCACAAGCTTTTGACGTTTAGCTGAGACAGCTTGTATCAGTCCATTTTTAAAGATTGGGATGGTTGTAACAAAGGCCGAATTTATTTTCCCTATAAGTTTGGTATTTCCTCGCTGTAAAAGACGGATTTGTGGGGCTGTCTGTAAAGCAACCATTTTGGCCATTTCAAGGTCATAGACTCGTTGTTCAAGCGCCTCAATCCCATTTCTCAGCGTATCTAATTCCATTCCTGCAATTTGATCGCCGGATGCTGCGCGTGTCTCATATTCAGGAAGTAGAGTTGCTTTTAATTCTTCAACCTTGGCATTTCCCGCCACCGCATATTTCTCAAGCGCCAGATAATAGTTAAAATTCTGCTCATACAATTCTTCTAACGTATGTGTGGATGAAACCATTTCATTTTGATACTTGGATATTTCAACAAAGACCTTATCTATCTCACCTCCCATCGATTGATATTTACCAAAGATTTTTTCAATCATTTTTTCCCCTTTATTGAAAATCTTCGAAAAAAGACCTCGCTTTTCTGGAGCAAAATCTTTGCTGTCAAACCGATCCATGATTTTACCAAGCTGCTTTAACAGTTCGCTTGAATCTTCCATCGAACTCGATTTCATTGTTGATAGAATACGATCTGAGAATTTAGATATTTCCATTGCCGGTTCTTTACCGAATTCTAAAAGAGACATTTGGTTTTTCACGTCAATTTGCTGAGCAAGACGGACAACTTCTGGATCGTTCCGCAGCTGTACCTTTAGTTCCTCTGTTTTTGCTAAGGACACCTGATTTGTGTTTTCATCGAAGATTTCAGTACTCTTCATATTCGCCATACTAATCCCTCTTTTCTTTTAATTTTTCACTAGCAACCACTAGTTATGTATCTTTTCGAAATAACCTGCGCCAGATCGGGAGCTTAGGTTCCTGATATTCATATTCGAACTCAAACTGCTCTAATAAGTGGGTATCATACACATGCTCATCAATATATAACTCTAAATCCCTTAATCCAGAAGGATTAAAGAGTAAAATATCTATCCCAATCTCATTCAAGAGCAGCAATAATGCTGCATCAGATCGGCTGATTCCTCCCGTTGCTCCACTATTATAAAGAATAATTCGCGGCACCTGCTGCGGATAATCAAACTTCATAAAAAGGGTAACAACAGATTTCGGCAGAGCAGTCAGCTGCGTAAATAAGAACTGTTTAACATCTTCCATTGATTCATGACCCTCAGGAAGAAGTTTAGGTTGAGCACACACTCTAGATATACCTGCAGCAATGGCCAGCTGTAAGCCTGTAGGAAGCTGATTAAGCCGCCACCAGACACTTTTAATCATCTTTTCCGGATCAAGCGTGCCATCTGGATTCAGCGCATGATCATAATGGTATTTATGATTTGCTTTAATACTGTTGGTAAAAGGGAAATATCGAATGAATAAGGACAGCTCCCCTTCCTTCAATTGTTCTACACGCTCCCAATAGTTCCGTCGATTTTCAGAAACACCAGAGATTTTGGCAAATACGGAGGGAATATAGATTTTATTTCCTTCAATATAAAAACCAGGTCGTATGAAGGCCCTTTCCTTACTCATTAAAAATAGTTCATCATAGGTCGTTTTCAACGTAATGGAAACCGGTAAATGAGATCGATATTGCCATGGTTTAAAAATAGGCGTTTCTTCTGAATGAAGGATGCGGTCAATTTCTTTTGAAGCTTGATAGGCCACTGTTGCTTTTCTAACTGGCTTTGCTTTTGGAAATGGTCTAGGCTGTTTTTTAACGGGAAAATCCTGCACAACCATGAGCGTTTTCTCTGGATCAAACTCTTTAAAAATATCTTCACCATTTGGATGGAAGATCAATAAATCAATACCCAGTAATTTTGTTAAGAATAAAAAGTACTTTTCGCTTTTTGTTGCCTCACCGTACCAGATGATACAGCTTGCACGAACATCATCCATTTTTTTTAACAGGTCATTAATATGGTTCCAAACCCATTTTGTCAGATCCATTATTACCCGCCTAAAATCTGGATGCTTTAACCCGCCATCATGTTTTGCTGCAAATTGATTCAAGACTTCGATGTAACTTTCTCGGATATACCGGTGTAATGATGCATCCTCATGAGAGGGAATCAACTGTCTTCCTTCCATAAAAGCTATAAATCGATTAACAGAAAGTGATTCACTTTGGTTCACTTGCAGCACACTTTGTAGAGATTGAAATATTTGAGGGGTGATTTCTTTATTTAGATTATCACTCCATACCTCAACATTCGGCTTCTGTGACAACTCATATAAGGTAAGATAATAATCATCCTCATCATGGGGAATCCCCAAAAAGCGAGCAGCAACTTGACCAAAACTAAATCCAGCTGTATCTATTTGATGATGTTCACGTTCAGAACGCGGACTATCTATCATTTTTTTCCATTCATTATCTTTAAAGGTAATTAATTGTGGATTGATCTTAGCATATTGGCCAAAAGCGCCCAATGTGCTCCCCCCTTTCTTTACCCATTACTCCTATTAAGTATAACGTATAAGTACGCAAAAGGTTTCATATGACACACATTCGTTGGTAGTAAATTACGCATTTCTCCCAGCTGACTATCCCCTCGCTGGTAAAGTAATAATAATCGAAAAAAAGAAAACCCATACTTCCAAAATGGAAGCTGGGTTTACATTTTCGCCTAACATCCATTATGAAGATAAAAGCACCGATTTTTCTACGTGTGTTGCTTTAACCTGTAAATTTGGTTTCACAATATCGGCATCACCCGTCAACATGAGCTTTAAGGCTAAATAGGCAAAGTTAACACCTGAAAGCGATGATATATGCAGACCGCCAGACATACGTGGATTGATTTCAAGCAGCTTCGGCAGGCCATTGTTATACTTTATTTGGACATTATAGACATATGGAATTTGGTAAATATCATTCACTTTCCCCGCTATTTCCATTAATTCAGGAATATCTTCAAGCTGTCTGATCCGTCCCTCTTCTTTCTTCCGTGGGACGGCAGCTAACAACTGGCCATCATAGGACAAACAATCAATACTAAATTCATATCCACTCAGATATTCCATTACCATTAATTCCTCAAATCTGTCTTGCTTAGAGAGAATTTTATATGCTTCGTTAAATGATATGTAATGACTGATATGGCCAAATAAGTCGATAATTGTATCCTCTGCATCGCGGATAATCCGAAATCCTTCACCGCCTCTTCCATCAGCTGGCTTTATGCACACAACCTTACCAAGACTGCGGAGCCTCTTATACTCCTCCTTAAATTGCGCTGCATCCTGTACAACACGATATTCTGGCACTAAGTGTCCAAGTCCGTTTTCTACAAATGACTCATACAGCTTCCCCTTATGAGAGATTGTTTCCATACTGACGAAATCCTCACAGACCATTACTTTTGTCCCAATTTCCTGAAAACGTAAAATGGCTTGAGAAATTTCAAGCGCATGCTGATAAGGAATAAAGACGTCAATTCCATGCTTCTTGCAAAATTCCAGACAAAAATTAATATATTCCTCACCATTTACCTCTGGTTCAATCTCTGCATAATCACATACATGTAAATAGACTGTATTACGATTTGGATGGGTCCCGTAGATTTCAAAATCGATTCCATCTGGGTTGTTTTTTATTGCTTCAATAAAATGGTATGCTGTTGAAAACCAGCGATTAAACCATATTTTCTTTTTCATAACGAATGGTTCCTTTCTTAAGCTCATGCGGCTAATTTACTATTATTTGGTATTATTATTCAGTTTATCACAGTAAACATAATTATCTAAAGATTTAATTTTTTCATCAGGAAATAGCCTGCATAAACATGTGCAGGCTATTTCTACATTATTTCCACTTATCCCTATTTTATCCTAACAGCCTGTTATTTAACCCTCTGAGGTGGGGACATGATTCTATTGACCAAATTCACGCATTCTAGTTCAAAGAAACTAAACAGACTTATGAGCACTAGTCTGTAATTCTTCTATATATACTGCACATTTTTTTACTACACTCTTCAAACGTTCATACTCAAGAGTAACGACCATTCTTCCTAGTTCAGAAAGTGAATAACTTTTCCGTCGATCCGATTCCCCTTTAACAATGAGTCCGTCTTTTTCAAGTTTACTAAGTGCTCCATAAAGAGTACCTGGACCCAACGTCACTTCTCCATCGCTCATTTCATTTACTCGCTGCATAATCCCATAACCCTGGAGCGGTTTCTGCAAAGAAATTAAGATATAAAACGTCGTATGAGTAAGCGGTAGATAATTTTCTGCTTTTTTTCTCATTAAAGAACCTCCAATAAACTACACTGAGTGACTTACTTAAAGGGTAATCTTTTACATTCGTTTAATCAACCTGTTTGATTCCCTTGATTTACCTGACTATTGTATAAGCCATAATAGAAGCCTTTTTCCTTCAATAATGAATCGTGTGTTCCACTTTCAATAATTTTGCCCTCTTCAAGCACAAGTATCTTATCCGCCTGTTGTATCGTATTAAGCCGATGGGCAATAACAAAACTTGTTCTGCCATACATTAGCCGCTGCAGTGCTTCTTGTATTTTCACCTCAGTAATGGTATCAATACTGCTGGTCGCCTCATCTAAAATCAAAATGCTTGGATCTGCTAACAACGCTCGGGCTATTGAAATCAACTGCTTCTGTCCTTGACTAATCCCACTGCCGTCCTGTTTTAACATAAATTCATATTCGTTAGGGAGTTTTACTATAAAACTATGGGCATTTGCCAGTCTAGCTGCTTCCTCTACTTCACTATCAGTTGCATCCAAACGGCCATAACGGATATTCTCTCGAACAGTACCTTGAAAAAGGTAGGAGTCTTGGAGGACAAAGCCCATATGACTGCGCAGACTGCTTCTTTTTACTTGTTGAATATCATGGCCGTCAATTAAAATCTTCCCGCTGTTGGGATCATAAAAACGTGCAAGTAAATTGATTAAAGTTGTTTTCCCTGCTCCTGTTGGTCCGACCAGCGCCACATTTTCACCGGCTCGTACTTGTAAATTAACATTCTTTATCGTCTCACCGGATTTCTCGTATGCGAATGAGACTTCATCAAAGATAACTTCCCCCTTGATATCTTCCAGACTTCCAGAATCCAGTTCATCCATTTCTTCTTCTTCCTCATCTATTATTTCAAAAACTCTTTCAGCTCCGGCAATAGCTGATAGAAGGGTGTTGAATTGATTGGCTAAATCGTTAATCGGTCTTGTAAACTGTCTAGAATACTCCGTAAAGATTACGATGGTACCAATTGAAATAAATCCTTTTAAAGCTAAATAACCGCCTATCCCTGCAATAATCGCAAAACTTAGATTATTAAGGAGATTCATTACTTTAGGAATAAAACCAGAGTATGCTTGGGACAAGTAGCCTGATTGCTTCAATTTCTCGTTTCGCACTTTAAACTCTCTAATCACTCGGTCTTCCTGAGAAAAGGTTTTAACGATCCGCTGTCCCGAAACTGTTTCTTCAATAAAACCATTAAGCTCACCGATATTCTTCTGCTGCTCCTTGAATAACTTCCCTGTCCGGTTCGTAATCCATTTCATGCCTAAGAACATAAGCGGTATGATGATCATGGTCAGTAAGGTTAACAGTGGACTGAGCCAAAGCATCACTACAATAGTTCCGACCAGTGTTAGTAAACTTGAGAATATTTGTATGACCGAACTGTTTAATGTTGAGCTGACATTTTCAATATCATTTGTCACTCGACTCATCAGTTCTCCGTGTTGACGACGGTCAAAAAAGGTAATCGGAAGTTTATGTAAATGTCGAAATAACTGGCTGCGCATGGTATATACCGTATCTTGTGCAATACCAATCATCCAATAATTTTGTAAAAATGTTGAAAGTGAGTTAAATAAATAAATAACCAATAAACTTAGGAGGAGCGTCAAGAAATGATTCCCATTTTTACTCACAATATAATCATCTATAGTCATCCCGACAAGAAACGGGCCAAGTAGACCTAATGCTGAACTGATCACCACCATGGCTAGTACAACCATTAGTAACGTTTTATTATCAGCAAGGTAGAACCAGATCCGTTTTATCGCAGCAAAGCGTTTGCTTGTTTTTTTCTTATGAGTGATCTCCTTTTTACTTTGACTCAATCGGAATCTCCTCCTTGCCCATTTGCGAAGTTATGATTTGCTGATACAAGCTGTTTTTTTGAGCTAGTGAATGATGAGTACCTTGCGCAAGCAGTTGGCCTTCTTGAATCAATAATGTCGTATCAGCCTCCGTAGCTGTACTTACTTTCTGTGTAATAATAAAAATGGTACAAGGATAACCCTTCAGAGCATGAAGTAGTTTTGATTCAGTATTTAAATCAAGCGCGCTAGTACTATCATCAAGTAACAAGATTTTCGGTTTCCTTACAAGAGCCCGAGCAATCGACAGCCTTTGCTTTTGACCCCCGGATAAGTTAACACCCTTTTGCCCGAGTATGGTTTCATACTGCAAGGGAAGCTGGAGTATCGTTTCATGAATTTGTGCATCCTTTGCAGCTTGGATAATTTCTTCCATGGAGGCACCCTCTTTCCCCCAAGCTATGTTAGATTTGATTGTGCCTGAAAAGAGAAGCGCTTCTTGTGGTACATATCCGATTTGTTGCCGGAGCATATCCAGTTTCAATAGTTTACTATCCTGATTATCGATTAGTATACGGCCGCTATCGACATCAAAAAGACGTGGAATCAACTGAAAAAGAGTTGTTTTCCCTGCTCCAGTTGCTCCAATAATGGCAGCTGTCTGTCCCCCCTTAACTGTAAAGCTAAGATTGTTAAGAACCGGCTTTTGATTGGGGTACCCAAAGGATACATTCTCGAAAGTCACTTTTCCCTCATTAATCATTTCCTTTGAATCATCGGCATGATCAAGTAAATCAATTTCAGTTTCCAGTACTTCATTAACCCTTGTAACAGATGCACGTGCCCGCGATATCCCCATAATCAACCAAGAAAAGACAGAAAACGAAGCGGTTATTCGTGTCGCATAGTTGACGATAGCGACGACTTCCCCCACTTTAATTTCACCTGCTGCCAGCTGATTTCGTCCTAACCAAAGAATCACTAGTATTGAACAATTCATTAGAAATAAGAGAATCGGCTGTGTCGTTTCAATGAGGCGCAGGGCGGAAATCGTTCTTTTTTTGAGTACCTCACTTGTTTTATTGAAGCGATTTACCTCATAACTTCTACGCAGAAAGGCTTTTATCAAACGCATACCGACTAAGTTTTCCCGCATAACTCCATTTACATGATCCAGTTTTTCCTGAACGTTTTTAAACAGCCTGCCTGCCCGACGCATCACCCATATTAAAAAGAAGAGTAAAACAGGTATAGATAGTAATAAAATGATAGATAGCTTGAAATTAACAAACATAGCCATCAAAGCACCGCCAACTACTAATAAGGGTGCACGAAACATAATTCGCAGGCTCATAAACACCGTATTCTGGAGGACCGTAATATCCGTAGTCATTCGTGTAATTAAAGAGGAAGTCGGGAACTTAATTAAATTTGTAAATGAAAAAGCTTGAACCTTTTCAAATAATTTAGTCCGTACATCAAAACCAAAACTTTGACTGACATGTGAGGCAGCAAAGGAGTTAATTAGTCCCCCCCCGAAAGAAAGAATAGCCAATATAGTCATCACTACACCCCATGTTATCACAACAGTCATATCCTCCTGCAGGATACCCTCATCAATAATTTTCGCTATTAATAACGGCTGCAATAGTTCTACACCCAACTCAAAAAACATGAGGAAAAGTGCAAGCATAATCGAAAGCCGGTATGGCTTCAAAAAAGGAATCATTTTCTTCATATTTTCCACCCTTGTTTCTTTAATATTTTCGGTATTCATTTAGTCACTCTAAAATCTCGAATAGTAGGTATATATGCTATATCATACATTTATTGTAAGAATTTTTAAATAGTTTCCCTTCTCAATTGAAAAAATTTTAAAACACGCTTGACATTCTATTAAAAGTAAGAGAAAATCTAATTGATAATGATTTTCACTATCATTATCGATCTCATGACCTTGGTAATATAAGCAACTAAGTAATATGTTGTGATAACGACTTCACAACTCTATGATAACCGGCTCAGGTTATCTCCCTGGGCTCCTTAAAATAAGAATGCAGAAAATCACTAGAATATTGCCCCCTCTTTATTCAAGTTATTTCCCCCCCTGTACTTTAAGCATTCTTTCATTTAAGAGAGCCAGGGAATTTTTATTTTTAATCAACTATTTAAATAAAAGAGGATGACTCCGTATGAGTCATCCTCTTAGACTGTAGACAAACTCGGGTGAAAACCTTAGTTTGTCTTTTTTTATGGCTTGTATAACTTGAACGTTGATTTCCTCTTCAGGCACTCGCTTTCCGCGGGCGGTCGGTGAGCCTCCTCGGCTTTCGCCTGCGGGGTCTCACCTAGACACGCTTTTCCCGCAGGAGTCTCGTACCTTCCGTTCCAATCAACTTTGTTTTATCTTTTAGATCCTAGAATCACTTTATTTCAAAATAAAAGGATTAAAAATTCAGGTGATAAGGATGCTTTCTAAACATGATTCTATTCAGCGAGATCCACTTGAAATGTTATGTTAGATCAACCGGTGCCACCGAACCATTTGTATCGTAAAATGAAGGCCGCCATTTGACTTCACTTTTATTTATAACTTTGTCAAGGTTATGTTTTCGGAAGCAGGTCGCCTTAAGAGAGGCAATGATGAAAAGTTTTTAAAACTTAAAAGAGTTCCGGAATGAAACATTCCGGAACTCTTTTGCCGACAAACTGAGAGGATGATTCAATATGAGTGATCCTCTTTCTATTCAGCCAGCATTTTGCTGTGCTGCACGTACTTGCACCTCGATGGTACCTATTGTTTTATTCACAATTACCTTAAGCAGTACAGGGTAATCCTTATTGTTTAAGAATTTGAAGTCTTTTCCGCCATAAGATACGGTTGCATCTCGATCTTTTGGTACATATCCGACTTCCTTTGAATGATGATTAAGTTCAATTATTTCTAAACCGGCCTGATCTACAGCATTATATAACGTGGATGACGTCTGACAGATTCCCCCGCCTATTCCTTCTACTAATTCTTTATTAAGAATCTCCATTGCCTTTTGATATCCTCTGGCTTCTGTCCGTTCACCAACGATTAAGTTATAGTAAAACCGATCCCCAGGTCCTAAAATAATTTGGTCAATTTCACTAGCAGATAAAGCAATATTAGTCGTTCTGCCGGTAACTGATGCATTAAATTTTGTCTTATATGAAGCTAAAAGGGTTTGGTCAACATTGGCTGCCGTCTTTGCGGTTACATTTGGTACTGATTCAATTATCGGTACATTAACCTCTCTTTGAAAAGCGCGTAAATTTTTGAGCTCCTCCAAAAGTGGTTTTTTTTCCAGGACAATACGTGCCTGACCTGGTTTTAATGTACCATCACTACTTAATCTTGCTGGAATCATCGGTTGGTCGTATTTTGTTTCCAACGACCTGACCAGATCGATAGCCGCTTGTTCCTCCTGTATTTCAGAAGCCTTCACTACCTGAATTTCCTTGCCATTTCTACTGTCTACTAAAACTAGATTTGGGTCACTCATCTTTTTATCGATGAGCATTAGTTCTTTCTTAACCAGGGTGCTATTCTTCACTGGTTCTTTTTCTTTCGAAAAAACCAGGTCAGTATTTTTCACACCAAGCCATACCCCGCTAAACACTAAAATACCCACTACCACCAACAGCAAAATCCCTTTTTTCATTCGCTTCACACCCGTAAATTATATTTTCCAGAATACAAAACAGACCCTACCAAACTCCCATACTAATAGATACATAAAATCTTCCGTAGATTTCATTCAACACCATTATATACCACAATTAATCAAAAAAGCACCTCTTACTGTAATTTTCATAGGAAAAAAGGAACCAGATTTTACTAATGAGGGGTATTGTCGAATGATCTTGATAAAGAACGATTTTTCGACAAAAACCAAGGGTGAAATGAAGCATTTTATTCCATTAAACGTGAAAACATATCGGTGCTTCCAACGTAACTATTTATAATTTAATTTTTTTAATTCCTGCAGTTAAGAATATTGCTGCGAAGAGGAGGAGAACCATTGTGCTTGTCATGATGGACTCTAGGGTGCCAGTTGTAATAATGTCCGTGAAGCCGCGCATTGCCCACGTCTGAGGCAAAAGTTCAGCTATCTTCTGCATAAAAATCGGTTCAAGTTCTAATGGCCAATATACTCCGGATAGCATGCAGGTCGGGATCACAATTAAACTAGCCATACCCGATTGCTGTTCTAATGTTTTGACTGTTGTTGCTATCACTAACCCAATTCCGACAAAGGCGAGCATCATAGCAGAAACGAGAATGAATACTGGCAGCGGGCTTCCCCAACTAACATCAAATAGAAGGTTTGTTGCGAGCATTAAGATACTAAATTGAATCCACCCAGTTAAAAAAAAGGAAAGCAGATAGCCAGAAGCTACTTGAAAACGTGTAACAGGAGTACTTAACAAACGATACCAAACCCCGTTTCCTTTGGCCTCAATAATAACTCCCGTCACGGTAAATAACTTAATCATTAAAAACATGATACAAAATCCTGAACCCTTGGACGAAATATTCTTTTCATTTATTGCGTTCGAATCCAAATCTACTCTTTTGACTAACGAATTTTGGACTTGTTCATCCCTTTGTAATTCTTCAAACATAACTAGCCAATCTTGGCCGCTATATTCACTCCACGTTTTCGATGCTGATACATGATCCACGATTGTTGAAAGCTTATTTGAAACAAAGTCTGTAACTGTGCGACTTGAAACAAACTCTGGAATTCTTTCGAATCTTACTTCTGGCTTGCTCCCGGTATGCAGTTGTTTCCCAAAGCCTTTTGAAATGATAATAACGCCATCAGCCTCTTTTTCCTTTAATTTTTGTGAAGCTTCCTTTGAAGAGGTTTTTACCAATGTAAAGATTGAATTATCTTTCTTCATTACGTCAGTAAATCCTTTTGATACAGTAGTCTTATCTTGGTCAACGTAGAGAATAGCCGCCTTTTCCTCTTTACTTCCAGTCATTATATTCCCAAATAGAAGAGTGAAAATAATGGGCATAGCAAACATAATTAAATAGTTTCGCGGGTTTCTAAAAACCAGCCTTACCTCCATAATGCATATACTCCAAATTTTCTTCATCACTATCCCCCCTTCATCGTGTTCTGAGTCGTAATGTACCAATCATCATGGCCGCAATTCCCGTTATAAACAAACCAATAATAACAGGAAGTATCTCTCCCCAATTAACTCCAGCCATGATTTCTAAAAAACCCGACAGCGCCCACTTATTCGGAACAACGTCCGAAAAACGCTTAAGGATAACTGGAAATTGGGACAGTGGCAGCATCGATCCTCCAACGAATGCAAGAATTTGTATCCCAATTCCGCTAATTAAGTCCGCTGTTCTCATTTCATTTACGAGTCCGGCGATCAGCATGGACAATCCTGAAACAGCCACAGCATAGGCCCCGCCCATTGCTAGCAATTGGCCAATGTTATCCCCCCAATGCACTTTACAAAAGAGGGAGGTGCCAATGATAAACATAAGAAATTGGATACAGGCAAACCCTAATGTTCCTAGAAATTTACCTAAGATAATGGACCAATCACTTGTCGGGCTGACTTTTAATCGTGACAGTGTTTCTAATTCGCGCTCCTTCATAAAGGATTTTGCGCCAGTAGTTATGTTATACAGAAGAAACATTGCAGCCATTGCTGCTGCATAATATTGCATAGATGAGACATTTTTCTTTCCAATCGTCTGATCTGTAATTGGTGTTATTTCATTTCCTTGATTGGTTAATTCCGCAGTTATCGTACTCGCTAGTTCAGTAAATCCTCCCGGTCCTGCTGCTACGGCTTGTGAAGTGCTTAAGTCGGCTAAAACAACGTTGGTTGTGTGTGAAACGTTCTGAACACGGTTGACAAATGAGCTTATTACGGATTCAATCACAGCGGCTTTCAATTCTTTTTCAGAATTTGAGAATAACCTGACTTCTTTAAGTGTCCCTTTCTTTATATTCTCACTCCAGGCTGTTGGAATGGAGAGTCCCGCATCAATTTTTCCTTCCTTCAGCATTTTCTCCAAATTTTCTTCTTTATTGGTTGTTTCAATTTTAATAAAATCAAGTTTTCGCAAGACTCCTTCAAAATCCTTTACGAGTGAATCATTATCAGCCCTGTACAGACCAATGGTCGTATCTGCAAAACTGTCTTCATTACTCATAATGGGTTTCAAAGCAGTACCGAGAATAGCAGTTAGGACTAGCGGCAGCAATAACAGCATGATAAGGGCGCTGCGATCACCCATTCGAATTTTGAGATCATTCCAAGCAATGTGTAAACTTTGCATCTCTTCCCTCCTAATCTCGCAAAGAGCGTCCAGTTAGTTGTAAAAAAAGACTCTCTAAATTGGGCTCTTTTCGTTCCATTGATTCAATTTGTATATTTGCGTTAACGGCTAAAGTAATAATTTCAGGCAGTGGATTTTCTGTTTCATTAATACTAATATCGATTGAATGTTTATCAGGATTGGTCATCACTCTTTCAAC